>NZ_JBHWZO010000013.1:0-45004 GCF_042728455.1 Promicromonospora sp. NPDC060204 | reverse complement strand
CGGGCGGATGCCGCCGCCCGCGTGAGCAGGTCCGCCGTGGTGCCGCCGCGCCGGGCGGCGACGGCCAGCCCGCGCAGCCACTCGCTGAGGATCACGCCGGAGTTGCCACGCGCGCCCAGCAGCGCCGCGCGGGCGAGCGTGGCCAGGAGCCGCGGTCCCGTGGCGTCGGCGGGTGCCGCGGCGACCGCCCGGTCGCCCTCGCGGAGGGTCAGGTAGAGGTTGGTCCCGGTGTCGGCGTCCGCCACCGGGAAGACGTTGACCCGGTCGATCGCCTCGCGCTCGCGCCGCAGCGCCGCCGTGGCCCCGCGCGCCCACGCGCGCACGACGCCCGGGTCGTCGAGCCCGGCCCCGGGCGGGTACGCCTGGGGACCCGGTTCGGCCGTCCGGCTGCCGCTGTCGACGTCGGTCACGCTCTGCCCTCCTGCACCTGGTGTCACGAATGCTCGCGCCACGAACGACCGGCTGCCCGGGCACCCGCTCGGACGGATCCCACCGTACCCAGCGGGTGGGATGATTGCGTCCGGCCGCCCACAGGCCTGTGGACAGCCCCCGGTCCGGTCGGTGTGACGCACCACCCCGCGGCTACGGTTTGAGGGCGCGGCCCGCCATCAGGTACTCTGTCGAAGTTGCCTGGAACGCCAAGAAGCGTTGATTGCTCCGAAGTATCCAGGCGTTCCCTTTAGACCATCATCACGTCGTGCTGTCGTTATGCACCGGCGTGCACGACATTCAGGAGACACCGTGGCTGCCAACTGCGACGTCTGCGGCAAGGGCCCGGGCTTCGGGCACAGCGTGTCGCACTCCCACATCCGCACCAAGCGCCGCTGGAACCCGAACATCCAGCGCGTCCGCGCGATCGTGGGCGGCACTCCCAAGCGCGTCAACGTGTGCACCTCCTGCCTCAAGGCCGGCAAGGTCACGCGCAAGGTCTCGGCCTGACGCTGCCGCAGCCGGGTCGCTGACGCGACCCGCACATGCTTGACGAAGACGCTCGCCGGTTCGCCGGCGGGCGTCTTCGGCGTTTCCAGAACCTTCATCTGGTACCAAAGAAGTGGTTGCGCAGGGCCCCGCACGGTGAAAAGGTAAGGTCATGATGGCACCGGAAGACGTGACCATCCGCCCAGCAACGACGACCGACGCCGAAGCTATCGCTCGTGTCGACATCGCCTCTTGGCGTGGTGCTTACTCAGAGATCCTGTCCGACTCCTACCTGGCCTCGCTCGACATCACCGACCGGGCCGGGCAGTGGACGGCGGCGGTGACCGCGCGAGATACCACTGTCCTCGTCGCCGAGGACGAGAGCGGGCCCATCGGGTTCACCAGCGTGGGGCCGTCGCGCGACGAGGACGCCGAACCGGGCGACCTGGAGATCTACGCCATCTATCTCCACCCGCGCGTCTGGGGCAGCGGCGTGGCGCGCGACCTCATGCGCACCGTGCTCGACGGCCTGCACTCGGGCTCCGTGACGCTCTGGATCCTGGAGGGCAACGAGCGCGCCCAGCACTTCTACCGGCGGCACGGCTTCCAGCACGACGGCACCGAGCGCATCGACGAGATCGGCGGCCAGCCGCTCACGCAGCTCCGGTTCCGCAAGCGCTGAGTCTCAGCAGCAAGCGCTGAGCCTCGGCAGGGTGCGGCCCGCAACGGGTCCCGGCCTCACGCCCGGAAGTGGTCCCAGCCCGGTCCGACGTCGGGCTCCGCGCCGCCGATCGTGACGGCCGGCGCCTCGCCCGGCTCCAGCACGTGTCCGACGGCGGTCCAGCCCGCCGGCAGCTCCGCGTCCGCGGGGAACGTGGCGAGCAGCCCGTGGTCCTCTCCCCCGCCCCAGATCCAGCCGTCGAGCACGCCGTCGACGTCGGACCGGCCGGGCCCCCACCCGGGGTCACCCAGGCCCGACGCCGCGGCGACCGCCCGCGCCGCCGAGCGCAGCTCCTCCCGGTCGGCGGGGAACGCCCTGGCGTCGAAGTCGATCTGGACGCCGCTCGCGGCGGCGAGCCGCCCGGCGTCACGGAGCAGACCGTCGGAGAGGTCGAGCATCGCCGTCGCCCCCGCCGCGGCGGCCGCGACCCCCGCGGCGAGCGGCGGCTCGGGCCGCAGGTGCGCGGACACCAACCGCTCCCAGGCGTCCTCCAGCAGCACGCCCTCGCCGACCTCCAGCGGCACCGGCGACGGCGGCTCCTTGACCAGGCCCGCCTCCAGGAGCGCCAGCCCGCCGGCCGACCACCCGCGCACCCCGGCGTGCGCGACGACGTCGCCCGGCCGCGCGCCCGACCGGAGCACCGGTGCGCGTCCTTCCAGGTCACCGTGCACGGTGACGGCCACGACCAGGCAGGGACCGCCGGACAGGTCGCCGCCCACGGCGCCCGCACCGGCGGGCGCGCAGCCGTCGGCCAGTCCCCGGGCCAGCCCCGTCACCCACTCCACGTCGGTGTCGCCGGGCACCACCAGGGACGTGACGAGCGCGGTCGGCCGGGCGCCCATCGCCGCGATGTCGGCGAGGTTCTGCGCGGCGGCACGCCGTCCGACGTCGTACCCCGTGGACCAGCGCGCGCGGAAGTGGCGGTCCTCGACGAGCACGTCCGTGGAGACCACGAACCGTCCGTCGGGGGCGGCGAGCACGGCGGCGTCGTCGCCCGGGCCGAGCAGCGTGGCGCTCCCCCGGGGCAGCAGGGGGAGGATGCGTTCGAGGATCTGCTCCTCGGAGAGGTCACGGACGCGGGTCACTGGAAGACCTTAAGGTGCCGCGCCGCTCCGGGGCGGCATCCGGCCCGGCGCGCGGGGCGCACACCGGCACGCACCCAAGGCGGGCGCCGGGGCGGGCACGCTCACCGGGCGGGTAACGTATCTCCGTGCTTCCCGCCCGAATCGTCACCCCCCGGACCGTCGCCGTGCTGGCCGCCGCCGCCCTCACCGCCGTGGCCCTGGGCGGCTGCGCGCGGACGATCGGGGTGGAGGTCGCGCCCGACGCCGCCGACCCGCTGTGCGCGGAGGTGCTGCTCGCCGTGCCGGACGAGCTCGGCGAGGACCTGCCCAAGGTGCCGACCGACGCCCAGGCCACGGCGGCCTGGGGCGAGCCGGGCGGCGCCGTCACGATGCGCTGCGGCGTGGACCAGCTCGGCCCGTCCGGGGACTGCCAGCACGTGGACTCGGGCGACGGGACCACCGTCGACTGGATCGTCAGGACCGACGACGAGGGCACCTGGTCGTTCGTCACCTACGGCCGCGACCCCGCGGTCGAGGTGGTCGTGCCGCCCGCGGTCACGGACGACCACTCAACGTCGTTCATCGCCGACCTCGCCGGCGCCGTGTCCCAGGTACCTGCCACGAAGGAGTGTCAGTGAGCCCTGCCGTGCGAGAACGACCCACCACGGGGCAGCCGGCGACCGTCGACGCGGACCCGCCCGTCCAGTCCCGGCGGGAGCGCCTGCGTGACGAGCTGCACCGCGAGGTGCTCGACGCGGCCCGGCACCAGCTCGCCGGGCAGCACGGCCTGAGCAAGCTCACGATGGCCGCGATCGCCAAGGAGGTCGGCGTCACGCCGCCCGCGCTGTACCGGCACTTCGAGAACCGGCAGGACGTCATCGCGCAGCTCTGCGAGCTGATCGTCGAGGAGGTGCTGGACACGCTCGGCGCCGCCGTGGCCCGGCAGGAGCCCGGCGACGTCGGCGCGGCGCTGGTCGCCTCGACCCGGGCCTCGCTCGACTGGGCGGTCCGCAACCCGGCGGAGTTCGACCTGGTCATCGGGTCCGGCATCAGCGCGGAGCTGCCCGAGAGCCGCGACCTCCAGCGCCGCATGGCCGAGATGATCGGCGGCCACTACGTGCCGCTGTTCCGCGAGCTGGCCGCCTCCGGCATCCCCTTCCCGGCCGACGACGAGCTCGACCCCGAGCTGGCCGGCCAGGTGCGCACGTACCGCGACGCCGTGGGCGGGCAGGACCTGCCGCTCGGCATCGCCCATCTGATGGTGACGAGCTGGCGGCAGGTCTACGGCCTGCAGTGCATGGCCGTGTACGGGCACCAGGAGTTCGCGTTCGGCGACCACGTGGCGCTGCACGAGGACCTCGTGTCCTCGCTGCTGGTGCGGTTCGGGCTGGACCCGCACCCGACGGTCCGCTGAGCACGGACGGGCTCAGCGCACCATCGAGTCCCGACCCGCCTCCAGGGTGTGCAGCGAGTCGGCGTTCGAGATGAGCTGGATGCTCCCGTGGTAGGTGATCGACGGGTCCTTCATCGCCGCGCCCACCAGCTCGGCCAGCGCGGCGAGGTGCCGGGCGTCGTGCGCGCAGATGCGGTGCACGTGCTGGGAGGCCGTGACCATCTGCAGGGCGAACACCGGGTACTTCCAGATCGGCTTCCAGAACCCGGTGCGCTGCCACGCGCGGGTCGCGGGCCACGCGAGGCCCGCGCAGGCCGTGGCGAAGGCCGCCTCCCACGGGACGTCGTCGGCCCCGGCCAGGCGGAGCAGCAGCAGGACCACCGCGGCGATGCAGAACGGGTAGGCCACCTGGTTGGCCCAGGCCCCGATCGGCTGCGGCTTGGCCACGCCGATCACCTCGACCCGCATCACGTTGCCGAGCGCGAAGGAGGTCAGCCCGATGCTGAGCACCCCGTTCGCCACCCGCACGTCGCGCACCGCGTAGCTGTAGCGGGGCTCGCCCAGCATCCTGCCTCCTCAAGCGCCCTCGTCTCGAGCGCCGTCGCCTCAAGCACCATCCGCCGGACGTGTCCCGGCCCTGGTCAGAGGCAGAGTACAGGCGATCAGCGCAGGCCGGTGGGCCGTTCGAGGGCGAGCTGGATCAGCTCGTCGATCAGCTCCGGATAGGGCACGCCGGACGCGTCCCACATGCGCGGGTACATCGAGAACGGCGTGAAGCCCGGCATGGTGTTGATCTCGTTGACGACGACCTCGTCGTCGGGCGTGACGAACACGTCCACGCGGGACAGGCCCTCGGCGCCCACGGCCTCGAAGGTCCGGACGGCGATCTCCTGGACCTCCTTGATGACGTGGTCCGGGAGGTCGGCCGGGCAGGTGAGCTGCACCGCGGACTCGTCGAAGTACTTGGCCTCGTAGTCGTAGAAGCCGTTCTTGGTCTCGTCGGTGACCACGATCTCGCCCGGCAGGGACGCCCGCGGGCGCTCCCCGCCGCGGCCGCCGAGCACCGCGCACTCGATCTCGCGGCCCACGATGCCGGCCTCGACGATCACCTTGGGGTCGTGCCGGCGCGCCTCGGCGACGGCGGCGTCCAGCTCGTCCAGCGAGTCCACGCGGGAGACGCCGAGCGACGAGCCCGCGCGGGCCGGCTTGACGAACAGGGGCAGGCCGAGGGGCTCGATCGTCTGCAGCACGACGTCGCGGCGGACGTCCCAGTCGCCCGGCTTGATGACGGCGTACTTGCCGATCGGCAGGCCGTGGCCCGCGAGGACCATCTTCATGAAGTGCTTGTCCATGCCGACGGCGGACGCCAGCACCCCGGACCCGACGTACCGCGCGTCGGCGAGCTCGAGGAGGCCCTGGACGGTCCCGTCCTCGCCGTACGGCCCGTGCAGCAGCGGGAACACGACGTCGACGTCCGCCAGGGCGGACGGGACCTGGCCCGGCTCCAGCACGCGCAGCGCGGAGTCGCCCACGGTCAGCGGGAGCACCACCTCGGCGTCGGACGCCGGGACCTCGGCCGCCTTGCCGTCGGTGATCGCCCAGCGCTCGGGCTCGTCGGCCGCGATGACCCACTGCCCCTTCGGGGTGATGCCGACGGGCACTACCTCGTACTTCGAGCGGTCGATCGCGCCCATGACGCCGCCGGCGGTGGCGACGGAGATCCCGTGCTCGCCGGAGCGGCCGCCGAACAGGATCACGACGCGGGTCTTGCGGGCAGCGCCCGGCGTCGGCACGAGGTTCGTGGAATCCCCGGCGGAGGCTGGTTCAGGAGTGTGGTGCGACATCGCGCCCGACCCTACCGGACCCGGCTACCCCGCCGTGGCCCGCAGGTCCTTGCGCAGGATCTTGCCGGACGCCGACTTGGGCACCGCCTCGATGAACTCGACCGAGCGCACCTTCTTGTACGGGGCCACCTGCTCGGCGATGTACGCGATGACCTCGGCCTCGGTCAGCGACGCCCCGGCCGCCGGCACGACGAACGCCTTCGGGATCTCGCCGGCCTCCTCGTCGGGCAGCCCGATCACGGCGGCGTCCGCGATCTGCGGGTGGGAGAGCAGCAGCGCCTCCAGCTCCGCGGGCGGCACCTGGTAGCCCTTGTACTTGATGAGCTCCTTGAGCCGGTCCACGACCTGGAACACGCCCCCGGATTCGACCGTGACGATGTCGCCCGTGTGCAGGAACCCGTCCGCCTCCAGCGTGGCCGCCGTCGCCTCGGGGTTGCCGAGGTAGCCGACCATCACGTTCGGCCCGCGGCACAGCAGCTCGCCGGGACCGGAGACGCCGTCGGCGGGCTGCTCGATCTCCGCGCCCGTCGCCGGGTCGACGATCTTCGCCTCCATGCCCGCGACGAGCAGCCCCACCGACCCGGACGGGATGTCCGCGCGGTCGAACGGGATGACGTGCGAGACCGGCGACATCTCGGTCATGCCGTAGCCCTGCAGCACCCGCACGTGCTCGCCGAGCCGGTCGCGCACGGCGCCCGCCAGGCTCTCGCCGAACGGCGCGGCCCCCGAGAGCACGGCCCGCACGCTGGTCACGTCGTAGGAGTCGAGCAGCGGGTGCTTCGCCAGCGCGAGCGCGATGGGCGGCGCCACGAACAGGAAGGTCGCCCGGTGCTCCTGGATCACGCCCAGGTACTGGGCCAGGTCGAACCGGGGCAGCGTGACGAGCCGGGCGCGGGTGCGCAGGGCCAGGTTGAGCAGCACCGTCATGCCGTAGATGTGGAAGAACGGCAGCACGCACGGCACCACGTCGTCCGCCCCGACGCCGATGGCCATGGACTGGGCCACGTTCGCCACGAGGTTGGTGTGCGTGAGCATGACGCCCTTGGGGCGGCCCGTCGTGCCGGACGAGTACGGCAGCACCGCGAGGTGCGTCGCCGGGTCGAACGTCACGTCGGGAGCGGGGTGCGGGTCGGCCAGGAGGTCGGCGAGGGAGGCGTGGCCCGCTCCCGTGTCCGGGCCGCCGTCGAGCACCACGATCTGGTCGTCGCGCAGGCCCGCGTCCCGGGCCCCGGCCTCCCCCGCGGCGAGCAGCGCCGAGACGGTGATCATGAGCCGCGCGCCGGAGTCGGCGAGCTGCTTGGTGATCTCCGGCGCGCTGGACAGCGCGTTGACGGTGGTCACGGTGACCCCGGCGCGCAGCAGGCCGTGGAACACGGTGACGTAGGCCGGGACGTTCGGCGCGTGCAGGGCGACGACGTCGCCCACCCCGAACCCACGCGCCGCGACGGCCCCCGCCACCGCGTCGATCTGGTCCCGGAGGGCGCGGAACGTCGTGGCCGCCCCGCTGACGCCGTCGACCACCGCGACGCGCTCCAGCTCGGCGTCCGAGATCGTGCCGAACAGGTACTCGTACACGCTGACGGGCGGGATCTCCACGTCGGGCAGCTGGCTGCGGATCACCATCGTCGGTCTCCCTTTTGTTTGTCAGGCGCGTCGTCAGGCGCGGAACGCGGCGAGCAGGACCGGCACCAGCCGCCCCCACGACGGCGCCACCGCGTAGCGGGTCAGCTGCCGGCCCGTGTCCGTCACGCTCCGGGAACCACTGAACCACGGCGGCTTCGGAAAGAGCGAGAGCTCACCGTGCAGCACGCTGCGCGGGAACGGGCGGAACGGCCCGGTCACCACGGTCCGCTCGGGCCCGGCCAGCAGGTTCCCGTTGTGCACGACGTCGATCCCGGAGCCGACGTCGGCGACCGTGTGCCCCGGGAACGCGCCCCAGATCGCGCCCGGCAGCAGGAAGCCCACGCCGGTCCACGCGTTGATCGCGACGGTGCCGTAGCGCAGGTCGGCGATCGCGTCGTCGAACGCGGCCCCCATCGACCGGCGGTCCTGCGGCCGCACCACCACGTTGGCGCCGAGGGTGCCGTACAGGGAGTCGTTGGCGAAGCCGACGGCGGCGCCCAGGAACTCGGCGCCCGTGCCCGGCAGCTGCGTCCACGCCAGCACGGGCGCGAAGTACTCGTCGGTGCACGCCGGGTCGCCCGCGGCCACCTCCATCAGGATCCGGCCGGCCAGGTGCTCGGCGTCCGGGTGGGTGTCGTCGGCGCGGGCAACCTTGTCCGCCGTGCCGGGGTACCACGGGTCGCGGGCGGGCATCCGGGCGAGCGCGGCGCGCAGCTCGGCGAGGAAGTCGTCCTTCTGCGGCCAGTCCGCCGACAGCACCACGACCTGGCCCGCGATGCAGTTGTGGCCCGCGTTGTGCAGCCGCATCGAGACCAGGTGCTCGGCCTGGAACCGCAGGTCGGCGGCGCTCCACCGCCCGGGCACCACGATCATCGGTGCGACGCCGCCCAGCTCGCTCGTGATCGGCACCCTGAGGCGGGGGTCGCCGGCCGCCCGGCGCACCTCGGCCTCGTCACCGGTGCCCCACACGATCGCGTCGTGCGTCGCGGCGGAGCCGGTGATGTGCACCTTGTCGATGCCGGGGTGCCGCGTCAGGTAGGCCCCGACGGCGCCGTCCCCGGTGACGACCCGGACCGCGCCGACCTCGATCAGGGGGGCGAGCGCGCGTCGGTACACGTCGAGCAGCGCGCCGAAGGTGGGGTTGAGCTTCACGATGGAGGCGCGGTTGTGCGCCACGAGCTCGTAGAACGCGTCCAGCGGGGCGATCGACGAGATGTTGCCGGCGCCCAGCACGAGCCCCACCCCGCCGTACTCGCCGACCTTCCCGGCGCCCAGCCCCGCCTCGGTGCGCACCTGGTGCTCGCCCACGCCTGGCGGCATCCAGACCTCGGCCCGGAAGCCGTTGAACAGCACCCACTCCTGGGCGTTGCGCGGGAGCACCCGGACCGCCACGCGGCCGCCCGGGGCGGCGCCGATCCGCAGGCCCTCGGCCGGCGACCGGCCCGCCGCGAGCGCCTCGTAGGAGCGTGCGTACGCCGCGGCGCTCTCCAGCGCCCCGTACGGTCCGGTCATCCACTCCTCGCCCGCGTAGGGCGCGGACGGGTCGACGTGCTTCGCCCGGGCCGCGACGGTGGCCCACTCGTGGGCGACCTCGACGACGGCGGCGTGGACCTGCCGGAACAGCGCCGCCCGCTCCGCGACGGGCAGCTGCGCCCACCGCTCCGCGCCGACCTTGAGCTCGTCGACCGCCTGGTCGAGCTCGCGCTCGGTGGTGGCCTGCGCGTCCGTCACGCTCATCCGCTGTCTCCTTCGACCGCACTCTGCCTGCTCGACCGACGCGCCGGTCCTCGCTGACCGACGCTCCAATAGCCTAGGGGTCGGAGCCGGTCCAGGGCGAGACCCCGTCGCGCCTTTACATTTCGACCTTCGATGCACAACCGGGACGCCGCGACTAGGCTGCCTGGCATGTCGGACATCGCCGCTACTGGGCGTCATGACCTCCGCGATGCGCTGGATCTGCTCAGCGAACAGGTGGCCGACGGCATCCTGCACGCGGAGCCGGTGTATAGCGAGACCCGGCTCCCCGCCGCCGTCGTCCAGCCGCTGGTCCGGGCGAACGTCGCGGAGATCCTCACCGCCCTCGCCGGTGAGACCTCGTCGCTCGCCCCCGCCCGGGAGACCGGCCGGATCACCGCCGCCGAGGGCATCCAGCTCGACCTGCTCCAGGACGCCTACCGGCTGGCCGGGCTGCGCATCTGGGAGGAGCTCGCCCGGCGGCTGCGGCACCAGTCCGACACCGGCGTCCTGCTGCGGGCCTCCTCGCGGGTCTGGTCCGCGATCGACCGCTCGTCGAACGTCGCGGTCCGGAGCCACCTGGAGGCCGCGGCGGGCTTCGGCGAGAGCATGGCCCGCACCGAGCTGCTGCGCGGGATCCTGACCGGGGTCGTCCAGGACCTGGAGACCGCACGGCGCGCCCTCGGGCTGCCCGCCGACGTGATGCTGGTGGTCGCGGTCACGGCGCAGGGTCCGGCGTCGGGCGGGGTGCGGGGTTCGACGTCGGGTGCGGCACGGGGTCCGCGGTCCGGCGCGACGCCGGACGCGGCGTCCGGACCGGCCGCGGCGTCCGACGCCGCCCGGGTGACCACCCGCTGGCTGATCCACGAGGGCGACCGGCTCACGCTCGTGGCCGCCCCCACCTCGCCGGACGCCCAGGAGGCGCTGGCCGGTCTCGCCGCGGGTACCCGGACCGGCGCGAGCCGCCCGTTCACCAGCCTCGCCGACGCGCCCGCCGCCCTCGCCCAGGCCCGCACCGCGGTGCGCTCCCTGTACCCCGGGCAGGCCGGGCTCTCCTGCTTCGGCGACCGCCCGCTGGACGCGCTGCTGGCCGCGGACGACGGACGCGCCGGCGAGCTTGCCCTCGCCGTCCTCGGGGGGCTCCGCGAGCGCGACCCGCGGGACGAGGAGCTGCTCCTGGCCACAGTCGAGGCGTGGTTCGAGCACGGCGGGTCCGGCACCCGGGCCGCCGAGGCGCTGCACTGCCACCGCAACACGGTGCTGAACCGGCTGGCGCGCGTCGCCGACCTGACCGGCCGCGACGTCAACGACCCGCGGGCCGCCGCGGAGCTCTACGCGGCCGTGCGGGCCCGCCGGCTGCAACCCACCGTTCTGGGCACAATTCACCCTGCGGTGATACTCACCGGACATCCAGCCGAAAACCAGCACCACCCCGGCCCCTCCCAGGGTTAGCCTCGTGACGTGACCGATCTCCTGTCCGGTGAGCTGCTTGCCGACATTCGCGAACGTGCCGCCGACTACGACCGGGACAACGCCTTCTTCGCCGAGGACCTGGCCGACCTCCAGGCGTCCGGCTACCTCGGCGCGATGGTCCCCACGGCGTTCGGCGGGGGCGGGCTCACGCTGCACGAGACCGCCCACGAGCAGGCGCGCCTGGCCGCGCACGCGCCGGCGACGGCGCTGGCCGTGAACATGCACCACGTCTGGGTCGGCGTGGGCCGCTACCTGCACGAGCGCGGCGACTCGTCGCTGGACTGGCTGCTGCGGGAGGCGGCGTCGGGCGAGGTGTTCGGGTTCGGCTACTCCGAGCCGGGCAACGACCTGGTGCTGCTCGGCTCGCGCACGGAGGCCCGGCCCGACGGCTCGGGCGGGTACACGTTCCACGGCCGCAAGATCTTCACGTCCAACTCCCCCGCCTGGACGCGGCTGGGCGTGCTCGGCCTGGAGAAGGCCGGCGGACTGCGCCACGGCCGGAACGGCGCGCCGCGCCTGGTGCACGCGTTCGTCACGCGCGACGGCGGCGGGTTCGAGATCCTCGACGACTGGGACACCCTCGGCATGCGCGCCTCCCAGTCGCGCTCCACGCTGCTCGACGGCGCCCACGCGCCCGCCGACCGGGTGCTGCGCCTCCTGCCGCCGGGCCCGTCGCTGGACCCGTACGTGCTGGGCATCTTCACGTCGTTCGAGGTACTGCTCTCGTCGGTGTACGCGGGGATCGCGGACCGGGCGCTGGAGCTCGCGGTCGAGGCGGTGAACAGGCGCACGTCGATGAAGACCGGCAAGACCTACGCGCAGGACCCCGACGTCCGGCGCCGGATCGCCGACATGGCGCTGGCCCAGGACAGCGTCTGGCTCCAGATCGACGGGATCACCCGCGACATCGACGCCTCGGCGGCTGACCCGACGCTGGACCGCGGCGCGGGCTGGTTCCGGGCCACCGCCGGGCTCAAGGTGCGCGTCACCGAGACGGCCCGCGAGGTCGTCGACCAGGCTGTGCGGGTCTCCGGCGGATCGACGTACTTCAACGGCTCCGAGCTGGGCCGCCTGTACCGGGACGTGCTGGCGGGCATCTTCCACCCGTCCAGCGACGACGCCGCCCACAGCACGGTCGCCCAGTCCCTCCTGGGCCCGCTGGACTAACCCCCTGACTCGCCATAACCACCCTGCCGAGTCAGCCATCTGGTCCGACCACCTGGCTGACTCACCATCACAACCCCGCCGAGTCAGCCGGCTGGTCCGACCACCTGGCTGACTCACCATGGCGACCCTGCCGAGTCAGTCGGCTGGTCCGACCAACCCGCTGACTCGACATGGTCGCCAGGTGGTCCGACCATCTGGCTGACTCGACACGAAAACTCTGCCGAGTCAGTCAGGTGGTCCGACCAACCCGCTGACTCGGCAGGGTTGCCATGGCGAGTCAGTCGGGTGGTCGGACCAGATGGCTGACTCGGCGGGGTTGTCGTCAGCAGGTTGGCCGGCGGTGGGTCAGGCGCGGAGCGCCTGGTCCAGGTCGCGCCAGAGGTCTTCCACGTCCTCGATGCCGACCGACAGGCGCAGCAGGTCCTCCGGGACAGTGTGCGCCTCGGTGCCCCAGCGGCGGCGGCGCTCCAGCATCGACTCCACGCCGCCCAGCGACGTGGCGGGCAGCCACAGGCGGACGGCGTCCACGACGGCGTCGGCCCGCTCGACGGCGGCCTGGTCGACAGCGGCCTGGTCGACAGCGGCCGCCCGCTCGACGGCGGCCTGGTCGACAGCGGCCCGCTCGACGGCGTCCGCCCGCTCGACGGCGGCCGGTCCCGTGCCAGCGACCGCCGCGTCCCCCGCGGCCAGTCCCGTGCCGGTGACCGCCGCGTCCCCCGCACCGGGCCGGGGCCGGGGGCGGACGCCGATGATCGCGCCGAACCCGTTCATCTGCGCCTTCGCGCGCTCGTGCCCCGGGTCGCCGGGCAGGGAGGGGTGCCGCACCTCGGCGACCTCCGGGTGCTCCGCGAGCCGCCGGGCCAGCTCGGCAGCGCTCGCCTGGGCCCGCTCGAAGCGCAGCGCCAGGGTGCGCAGCCCGCGCAGCGCGAGCCAGGTCTCGAACGGCCCGGCGATCGCGCCGTGCAGCGTCCGGTGCTCGCGCAGGGTCGCGGCCAGGGCGGCGTCGCGCGTCACGAGCGCGCCCAGCACGACGTCGGAGTGGCCGGCCAGGTACTTGGTGACCGAGTGCAGCACCACGTCGGCGCCGTGCTCCAGCGGGCGCTGACCCAGCGGCGTCGCGAACGTGTTGTCGACCACCGAGCGCACACCGGCGGCGCGGGCCGCACCCAGCACGGCGGGCAGGTCCGCGACCTCCAGCATCGGGTTGGTGGGCGACTCGACGAGCAGCAGGTCGGCGCCGTCCAGGGCCGCGACCACGGCGTCCGTGTCCGCGATGTCGACGTACCGCAGGGTCACGGCGTGCCGCTCGGAGATCTGGCGCGCCAGCACCATGCCCGCCTGGTAGGCGTGCCGCGGCAGCACGAGCGTGCCGCCGTCGGGCACCAGCGAGAACGCAGCGGCGACCGCCGCCATCCCGGACGAGAACAGGATCGCCGTGGCGGGAGCGACCCCGCCGTCTTCCACAGCGCCGCCACCGTCGGCCCCGCCCTCCAGCGCCGCGAGCGCCTCCTCGAACGGGTGCCAGGCGTCGTTGTCCCCGCGCGCGTACGACAGCTCGTCCGGGCTGACGACGCCGCGGGACACGTACGTCGAGTTCAGCGGCACGGACGGGTTGATGTGCCCGCCCTGCTCGCGGGCCGGGCGCCCGGCGGAGACGACGACGGTGGCGGGCGCGAGGCCGGCGGCTGACGGGTGCAGGGCAGTGCTCATGGTCCGGAGAATACGACCGCCCCGCGCCCACCGCCCCGCCCGTCCGAGGGACGGCCGGACCACCGGACCTGTCAGACCCGGGCGACCTGTCAGACGTACAGGTCCCCCGAGGGACTCACGCGGCTGACACGTCCGCCGTGGTCTGCCGGACACGGCGGATCACCATCGACATGAGCGCGGCGCCCGCGCACAGCGCGCCGGCGCCGTACCAGACGGCGTCGTACGAGCCCGTCATGTCCCGCACCAGACCGCCCGCGAAGGCCACCACACCCGCACCGACCTGGTGCGACGCGAGCACCCAGCCGAACACGATCGGCGCGTCCTCGCCGTAGAACTCGCGGCACAGGGCGAGGGTCGGCGGCACGGTCGCCACCCAGTCCAGGCCGTAGAACACGATGAAGAACAGCATCGGCATCTCGACGTGCGGGGCCATGAGCGACGGCAGGAACAGCAGCGCGACGCCGCGCAGCGTGTAGTAGACGCCCAGCAGCACGCGCGGGGAGAACCGGTCGGTGAGCCAGCCGGACCCGATGGTGCCGATCACGTCGACCACCCCGATCACGGCGAGCAGGCTCGCGGCGACCGTGATCGGCATGCCGTGGTCGTGCGCGCCGGGCACGAAGTGGGTGCGGACCAGCCCGTTCGTCGTCGCGCCGCAGATGGCGAACGCCCCGGCGAGCAGCCAGAACGGGCCGGTGCGGGCGGCGTCGAACAGGGCGGTGACGGCGCGCCGGGCCGCGCCGCGCGTCGGCGCGGGCTTGGGCGCGTAGGTACCGCCGTAGGGCGCGAGCCCCATGTCGGCGGGGTGGTCGCGCAGCAGGAACAGGACGAGCGGGATGGCCACGAGCGAGGCGATGGCCACCGTGACCGACGCCGGGCGCCAGCCCTGGTTCTCGACGATCCACGCGAGCAGGGGCAGGAAGACGAGCTGGCCCGACGCCGTCGCCGCCGTCAGCACACCGCTGACCAGGCCGCGCCGCGCCACGAACCAGCGCCCCGTCACGGTGGCCGTGAACGCGAGCGCCATGCTGCCGCTGCCCACGCCGACCAGGAGCCCCCAGCCGAGCACGAACTGCCAGGGCTCCGACATCCACACGGTCGACAGGGCGCCGCCCGTGATCACGACGAGAGCGATGCTGACCACGGGGCGCATGCCGAACCGGTCCATGAGGGAGGCGGCGAACGGCGCCGTCAGCCCGTACAGCACGGACTGCAGGCCGACGGCGAACCCGATGGTGGCGCGCGACCAGCCGAGCTCCGCGTTGAGCGGGTCCACGAAGAGACCGGGCGCGGCGGTGAACGCCGCGGCGCACATGACGGTCACGAAGCTGACCAGGGCCACCCACCAGGCGGGGTGGATGCGCGGGGCGCGACGCGGGGCGTCCGGGGTCTGCGCTGCGTTCTGGCCCGCCGGCACGGGGACGTCTGTCTGGGTCACGGGATCAGCATGCTGGGGCGCGGCGGCGAGAAACAGTGGCCCGGAGGACACACATCGCTAGGTTCGGGCCATATGATCGAGGCATGGCCCAGACCACCCCGCGCCGGCACCGTGTCGCCGTACTGATCCGGCCCGGCTTCATCCCGTTCGAGCTCGGCATCCCGCACCGGATCTTCGGCATCGCGCGCGACGCCGAGCACCGCCCCCTGTACGAGGTGGTGACCTGCACGCCCGGCGGCCCGGGGCTGGTGCGGTCCGACTCCGACGTGCTGGTCCAGGTGGAGCACGGGCCCGAGGTCCTGGAGACGGCGGACACCGTGGTGGTCCCGGCGTCGCACACCTCCGGTCCCGACGGCACGGACCCGGCCGCCGGCGACCCGGTCCTCGAACCCGAGCTCGCCGCGGCGCTCGCCCGCATCCGGCCCGGCGCCCGGCTCATGTCCATCTGCACGGGCGCGTTCGTGCTGGCCGCCGCAGGGCTGCTCGACGGCCGTCCCGCCACGACCCACTGGCTGGAGAGCGACCGTTTCCGGCAGCTCTACCCGCGCGTCGCCCTTGACCCGGATGTGCTCTACACCGACGACGGCGACGTGCTGACCTCGGCCGGTGTCGCCTCCGGCGTCGACCTGTGCCTGCACGTCGTGCGCCGGGACCACGGCACGGCGGTCGCGCAGGACGTCGCGCGCCGCACCGTGGTGCCGCCGCACCGGGACGGCGGCCAGGCGCAGTTCATCAAGCGGCCCGTGGCGGTCGAGCGGGCCGTCGCGCGGGGCGACGCCTCCGGGTCGGCCGCCACCGGGGCCCGCGGCACGAGCACCGCCGCCGCCCGGACCTGGGTGCTGGACCGCCTCGACGAGCCGCTCACCCTGTCCGACATGGCCCGGCACGCGGCCATGTCGGTGCGCACCTTCACCCGCCGGTTCCGCGACGAGACCGGCGAGAGTCCCGGGCAGTGGCTCACCCGGCAGCGCGTGGAGCACGCCCGCACCCTGCTGGAGTCCACGAGCCTGCCCGTCGAGCAGGTCGCCCGGCGGTGTGGTTTCGGCACGGCCCAGTCGCTGCGGGCCCACCTGACCACGGCGCTCGGCGTGACGCCGTCGGCCTATCGCCGGACGTTCCGCCGGGCGGCCTGACGGCGGCCGCCCGGCGGACCGGTCAGGACTCCGGGACCGGGTACGGGAAGGCGTCGGTGACGCCGATCTTGTCGTACTCCATCGCGGAGGCGTCGAAGTCGTCCTCCCAGTTGGCGTTGCTCACCTCGTTGCACTGGTAGGACTGGTACGACTGGTCGGTCGTCTCGCCCACCTCGATGTTGCTGAACGAGAAGGCGCAGCCGCCGGCGTCCATGTGGATGCCCCGCGTCCCGCTGTCGGGCATCTCGCCCACCGGGTCGGGGAGCACGTCGCCGATGACCATCTGGTCCACGGTGTTCTGCACCGGGTACGGGTCCTGGTTGTCGACGCCGTAGGTGTAGAACGCGCCCATGTCGCCGGAGTCGAGGCCCGCCTCGTCGATCCGGATGTACCGGAACGTGTTGTGGTCGGTGTACTGGTCGCCGTCGACCACCTCGGGGCGGGACTCCAGGCTGATGCCGTACCGCGCGGAGTGCCGCACGTTCACGTGCTCGACGAGGTTGTCGCCGGTGCCCATGAGCTCGATGCCCGCCGCGTCGCCGGGCACGAGCTCGCCGACGTGGTGGATGTAGAGGTTGCGGAAGGTGTGGTGGTGCGACAGGTCGCCCTCCCCCGGCCAGCCGCCCTCGACCTTGATGCCGTCCGCGCCGATGTTCTCGAACAGGCTGTTCTCGACGGTCAGGTGGTCGTTGGCGAACAGCGCGTAGACCCCCATGAAGCCGGTGTCGCGGACGTGCATGCCGGTGAGCGTGATGCCGCTCGTGTTCTCCAGCGTGACGGCGCCGAACCGGTTGCGCGGCATCTCGATCTGCCGGTCGTACTCGGGGTACTTGTGCTCCTCGCCGGAGTCGCCCGCGCTGATCCAGCCCGAGCGGTACCAGCTCACGAAGTCGGAGTACTGGATGCCGATGCCGTCGAAGGTGATGTCGTGCGCCTTCTGCTCGGGCGTGGCGCCCTTGACGTCGATCACCTGGGTGACCGTGGGCTTCATGATCGTCACGTCGTCGATGTCGCCGCGCGGCTTGTAGTACAGCTCACCGGCCTCGCGGTCGATGTAGTACTCACCCGCCTGGTCCAGGAACGGCAGGGCGTTCTGGATGAAGTAGCGCGAGCCGCTGCGGCTGTTCACCAGGGCGTACCGGGCCCAGTTGTCGAGCGTCGCGAAGCCCTTGCGGTAGTCGGCGCCGCCGATCGGCACGATGTCGGTGAACCAGCTCCACGAACCGCCCGACCACAGCGTGACCTGGGCGTCCTTGAGCGGGTTGCTCTCGGGGGTGTCGTCCCAGGCCGGGTCCCAGTCGCCCTCCTCCCAGTACAGCCACTGGTGCACGGCCTCCTTCTCCGGCTCGCCGAGCCGCGAGAACAGGTACGGGCCCTGGGTGTCGTCCGAGCCGCGGTTGGGATACCGGGCCAGCTCGGAGCGTTCGCCGTCCTCGAACAGCGTGTAGAACTGCTCGTCGGGATCCACCTGGGTCTTGTAGATGCCGTCCTGGTACTCCTCCCAGCCGGTGACCTCCTCGGCGCCCACGAGGTTGGCCGCGCCCGGGCCGTCGCTGCTGCGGTACACGACCTGGTGGCCGCCGCCGCCCGAGTCCTGCTCGGTGAAGGCGATGGTCTCCGTGACGGGGTACTCGCCCGCCGCGAGGTTCACGGTGATGTCGCACCGCTGTCTGCCGTCCCGGTTCAGGCCCTTCTCGCGGATGTGGTCCCGCGCCGCCTCAACGGTCCTGAACGGGTCCTTCGCCGTGCCCTTGCCCCGGTCGTCGCCCGACGGCGAGACGTAGAGCTGCGGGCACCCGCCGCCCGAGACCGCGGCGGCGGCGTCGGCCGCCGCGCCGGCGAGCCGGTCGAACGCGATCCCGCCGCCGCCCATGGCGGCGACCAGGCTCACCGCGGCGACCGCCACGGTGCTCGTCTGTATCCAGTTCCTGGACATCGATGTCCCTTCCTCGGTGTGGGTTCTTGCGGGTGGTCGGTAGGGGTGGTCCGTGGGGTGGCCGGTCAGGCCCGCGGTTCGACGACGTAGGTGGCCCCGCGGCGCGTCCGGAAGACGGCGAGGCCGTCCTCGGGGTGTTCGACGTCGACCGGGCCGCCCGGGCCCGAGACGCGGACCGGGCCGTCGGTGCGCAGCCGGATCGTGTTGCCGGCCAGCGACTGGATCCGCGCGCTGCGGAGCCGCCCGTCGCGCCAGGAGAGGGCGAGCTCGAAGGCGCCCCGGGTCCGCAGGCCGCGCACCCGCCCGGTCGGGAAGGCCGCCGGGAGGCACGGCAGCAGCCAGACCTCGCCGGAGTGGCTCTGCACGATCGTCTCGTTGATCGCCGAGGTACCCCCGAAGTTCCCGTCGATCTGGAACGGCGGGTGCAGGTCGAACAGGTTCGGCGCGGTGCGCCCGGGCGAGAGGAGCTGCTTCAGGTGGGTGTAGACGCCGTCCCGCTGGAGCAGCCGGGCGCGGATGTTCATCTTCCACGCGAGCGACCAGCCCGCCGTGACCGCGGGACCGCGCAGCTCGAGCGACCGGTTGGCCGCCGCGGCCAGCTCGGGCGTGCGGCGGGGGGTGATCTGGTCGCTGGGGAACACGCCCCACAGGTGCGAGACGTGCCGGCTGGTCTCCTGCGCGGCCTCCTCCCAGTCGACCAGCCACTCCTGCACCTGCCCCAGGAAGCCGATCTGGTTGGGCGGCAGCTGCTCGCGCGCGGCCAGCGCCTGCGCGGCCATCTCGCGGTCCTGGCCGAGCACCGCGGACGCCTTGTCGAACGCCGTGAACAGGTCCCGCAGGATCTGCATGTCCATGGTGGGGCCGGCGCACATGCTCACGCCCACGTTGTCGATGTCGTGGTGCTTGAGCTCGGGCGAGTGCGAGGGGCTGGTGACGAGGTAGCCGGTCGCGGCGTCCTGCACGAGGGTGTCGAGGAAGAACTCGACCGATCCGCGCAGCACCGGGAAGTACTCCCGCAGCACGTCGAGGTCGCCCGTGTACTCGTAGTGCTCCCAGAACAGCAGCGAGAGCCAGGCGCCGCCGGTGGGCCAGACGCCGTAGTACGCGAAGTCCACGGGCGCCGACCCGCGCCACAGGTCGGTGTTGTGGTGCGCCACCCAGCCCTTGGCGCCCCACATCTTCTGCGCCGTCCGGGCGCCGGACTCGGCGAGCTCCTCGATCATCGCGAAGAGCGGCTGCCAGCACTCGGCGAGGTTGGCAGGCCCGGCGGGCCAGTAGTTCATCTGGCAGTTGATGTTCAGCGTGTACTTGGACTGCCACGGCGGCAGCATCTGGTCGTTCCACAGCCCCTGGAGGTTGGCCGGCTGGCCGGGGGTGCGGGAGCTGGAGATCAGCAGGTAGCGGCCGAACTGGTAGTACAGGGCCGCGAGCTGCGGGTCCTGGCCGTCCCGGAAGGCGGCGACCCGCTGGTCGGTCGGCAGGTCGACCGACGCCGAGGTGCCCAGGTCGATGTCCACCCGGCCGAACATCTCCTGGTGGTCGCGCACATGGGCCCGGCGCAGGATCCCGTAGCCCTGTGGCGTGGCCCGCTCCAGAGGGGCCAGCGCCGCCGCGAGGTGGTCGCCGCCGACGTCGAGGTAGTTGCGGTGGCTCGTGCCGATCGACAGGACCAGCGTGACGGCGTCCGCGCCGCGCACCCGCAGCCCGGTGTCGTCGCAGGTCACGGTGCCGCCCTCGGGCATCGCCCGGACCAGGCTGACGAAGCGGACCTTGCCCTCCAGCCCTTCGGCCTCGCCGCTGCGGCCCTCCAGGGCGAGCGTGCGGCCGTCGTGGGCATGTGTCGTCGTCTCCTGGAGCGACGTGTACCCGGCGTCGAACGAGATCGCGCCGCGCGCGCTCGCCGTGAACCGGGCGACGATCACCTGGTGCGCGTGGCTGCCGAACACCTCGCGGGTGTGGCGCACGCCGTCGGCCACGAACGTCGTGGTCGTGATCGCCGTGGCCAGGTCGAGCGACCGCTCGTAGCCCGTGACGCCCGTGACGCCGGTGCCGTCCGTGCCGGCAGTGCCGCCCGTGCCGTCCGTGAGGTCCCCGGGCAGCCCGGGAAAGGTCAGGTGCAGGTCGCCGACCGGCTGGTACTGCATCTGCTCCGTGGGGCGGCCCATGAACCGCTCGTCGGCGAGGTTCTGGGCCTCCAGCCACCTCTCCTCGCTGATCAGCCGCCGGATCTCCGGCAGCGCCTCGTGCCCCAGCGGGTCGGCGTAGTCGTGCGGGCCGCCGGCCCAGACCGTGTCCTCGTTGAGCATGAGCTTCTCGGCGGCCACGCCGCCGAACACCATGGCGCCGAGCCGGCCGTTGCCGACGGCGAGCGCCTGCAGCCACTCCTGGGCCGGGGCGGTGTACCAGAGCCGCATCGGGTTGGTGTCCGGGGCGTCGCCGCCCCCGGGGTCGGCCGCCGCGCTCGTGGGGGCCTGCCCGGCGAGCGCGAACGCCCCGGCAGTCAAGCCCGTCGTGCGCAGGAGGTCTCTTCGCGTGATCGGATTCATCGAGCGACTCCTTCGTCCTCTTTGTCATCACTCTCATCACTGCCATCACCGTCATCACCGTTGAACGACGCGGGCTAAATGTAGTACGTCACATGTATCACAAGTCAAGAGTGCGGACTGGACCCGTTGGCCGATCGTGACCGGCCCCGCCACGTCCCAGGCCCTACGCTGGGCACATGGGACGAGCCGGACACCGCACAGCTCTGCTGATCGCCGCCTGCGCGGCGCTGCTGCTGGCCGGGTGCACGGGCGCGCAGGGCACGAACGGCCCGGAGCTCAGCAACACCAGTCCCGTGCCGGTCGCCCCGGACTCGGACACTGACGCGACGCCGTCGCCGTCGGACGGCTCAAGCGACGACGGCTCGGACGACGGCTCAGGTGACGACGGGGACGACGCCCCCGAGCCGAGCGCCTCCGCGACCGAGACCGAGTCCGGCCCGGCCTTCCCGGCGAACACGAAGCCCGACACCGCGGAGCCCTCCGGTGAGGGCGAGACGTTCCTGAGCGTCACCGACGTGCGCGTCGCCGCGCACGACGGCTACGACCGCGTCGTGTTCGACCTCGACGGCACGGGCAGCGGCAAGCCCGGCTGGCGCGTCGAGTACGTGGACCAGGCGTCCGACGACGGGTCCGGCGACGCCGTCGCGGTGGACGGCGACGCGATCCTGCGGGTGTCGCTGTCCGGCACCGCCATCCCGACGGACAGCGGGGTCGAGGAGTTCTCGGGCGACCGCATCGAGCCCGCCGACACCGACTCGATCGAGGAGATCGTGTACCGCTACTGGTTCGAGGGGTACACGACGGCCTTCATCGGCGTGGACGACGCCGAGCGCCCGTTCCGTGTGTTCCTCCTGGAGGACCCGATGCGCGTCGTGGTGGACGTGCAGCACTGACGGCCCGGCGCCGACACCGGCGGCGCCGAGCCGGGCTGGGCCGGCCCACCCAGATCAGCCCCGCAGGCTCAGCCCGCGACCTCGGACTTCTGCGGCCGGGCGAGCAGCGTCGCCGCGAGTTCCGACAGCGGCAGCCTGCCCGCCAGCACCTCGACGACGCCGGCCGTGATCGGCATCTCGACGTCGTGCGCCCGCGCGAGCTCCAGCACCGACTGCGACGACTTCACGCCCTCGGCCGTGCCGCCCGTGGCCTTGATCGCCTCGGCGAGCGTGAGCCCCTCGCCCACGTGCTTGCCGAGGCGGTGGTTGCGCGACAGCGGCGACGCGCACGTCGCCGTCAGGTCGCCCATGCCGGCCAGGCCGGCGAACGTGGCGGCGTCGGCCCCGAGCGCGAGGCCCAGGCGCGTGATCTCGACCAGGCCGCGCGTGATGAGGGTCGCCAGCGTGTTCCAGCCGAAACCCTGGCCCTGGGCCATGCCGGCGGCCAGGGCGATGATGTTCTTCACCGCGCCGCACAGCTCCACACCGACCACGTCGGTGTTCGTGTAGGGCCGGAAGTACCCGGTCGAGCAGGCCGCGGCCACGAGCTGGGCCGTGGCCTCGCTGCGCGAGGCGACCACGGTCGCCGTCGGCTGCCGCTCGGCGATCTCGGGCGCCAGGTTGGGGCCGGAGACGATGGCGACGCGCTCGTCCGGGAGGTCGAGCACCTCGGCGATGACCTGGCTCATCCGCTTGTCCGTGCCGAGCTCGACGCCCTTCATCAGGGAGACGACGACGGCACCTGGCGCGGCGACGTCGTGCACCAGGTCCTTCATCGACTCCAGCGTGGCGCGGGCGACCTGGGAGGGCACCGACACGACCACGATGGCGGCGCCCGCCAGGGCGGTCGCCGGGTCGGTCGTGCCGTGCATCGGCGGCAGCTGCACGCCCGGCAGGTACTTCTCGTTGCGGTGCGTCGTCTCGACGGCGTCGAGCACCGCGGCGTCGCGGCCCCACAGGGTGACGTCGCACCCGGCGTCGGCCAGGACCATCGCGAACGTGGTGCCCATCGAGCCCGCGCCGAGGACGGCGACCCGGGGCTGCTGAGTCGCGGCGCTCTGTGCTGTCGCGGCGCTCACGGGCGCTCCACCGAGGGGTAGGTCGTCATCTTGGCCTCGTATTCGGGGTGCTTGCGGAGGTCGAAGCGCGGCTTGGGGGCCACCTCGCCGCGGATCTGCTCCAGCTCGGCGGTGATGGCGTCCATGATGCGGCTCGTGGCCTCACGCAGGGTGGCGGTGTCCTGGGGCCGGTCGTACAGGTCGCTCAGGTCCACGGGCGGGCCGGTCTGGATGGTCACCTTCTTGCGCGGGAACGGCTTGAGCACCCGGCTGTACCGGCCGAGGATCTCGGTGACGCCCCACTGCGCGACGGGCAGCACCGGCAGGCGCGTCGTCAGCGCGATCCGGGCCACACCCGTCTTGCCCTCCATCGGCCAGTACTCGGGGTCCCGCGTCAGCGTGCCCTCCGGCAGGATCGCCACGCAGGCGCCGTCGCCGAGCTGGCTCGCGGCGTCCTTCAGCGACTCGGCGGACTTCGCGGAGTCCCGGTCCACCGGGATC
The DNA here is from genome assembly GCF_042728455.1 of Promicromonospora sp. NPDC060204. Lineage (NCBI taxonomy): Bacteria > Bacillati > Actinomycetota > Actinomycetes > Micrococcales > Promicromonosporaceae > Promicromonospora > Promicromonospora sp. NPDC060204. Next base: position 21,813 of record NZ_JBHWZO010000013.1, on the reverse strand, counting down.
ATCTTGGTGCCCCGCAGGGCCCATCCCGTCAGCGGCGAGTCGAACAGGCCGCGCTTGGCCAGGATGCGAGGCTCACGGCCCATGTCGAAGAGGTAGTGCGCCAGCGTCAGCGCGTCGAGCTCCGTGACGTGGTTGGCCGCGGCGATGAACCCGCCCTTGGCCGGGAAGTTCTCGCCGCCCTTCCACTCGTACTTGCACAGCGCGAACATGAGGTTCCGCACGACGAACGCGACGAAGCGATACATGCGTGACTCAGGGCGTGGGATGGACACGGCCGAAAGGATACTCGGCCGAACCGTGTCAGACGCTCAGGTCACCGGGGGGACCTGAGCGTCCGACACGTGCGAGGAGAGAGCGTCAGCCGCGGACGACCTCGGCGCCCAGCGCCTCCAGCTTGTCCTGGAAGTTCTCGTAGCCGCGGTCGATCAGGCCGATGCCGCGCACCGTCGACTGCCCCTTGGCGGCCAGGGCCGCGATGAGGTGGGAGAACCCGCCGCGCAGGTCCGGGACCTCGATGTCCGCCGCGGAGAGCGGCGTCGGGCCGGAGACGACGGCGGAGTGGTGGAAGTTGCGCTGGCCGAACCGGCAGTCGCGACCGCCCAGGCACTCCTTGTAGACCTGGATCGTGGCGCCCATCTTGCGCAGCGCGTCCGTGAAGCCGAAGCGGTTCTCGTACACGGTCTCGTGCACGATCGACAGGCCGGCGGCCTGCGTGAGCGCGACGACGAGCGGCTGCTGCCAGTCGGTCATGAAGCCCGGGTGGACGTCGGTCTCGAGCACGATGGACTTGAGGTCGCCGCCGGCGTGCCAGAAGCGGATGCCGTCGTCCTGCACCTCGAACCGGCCGCCGACCTTCCGGAAGGTGTTGAGGAACGTCATCATCTCGGGCTGCGTGGCGCCCTTGACGGTGATGTCGCCGCCCGTGGCCAGGGCCGCGGAGGCCCAGGACGCGGTCTCGATCCGGTCGTTCAGCGCGGTGTGGGAGTAGCCCTCGAGGCGGTCGACGCCCTCGATGCGGATCACGCGGTCGGTGTCGACCGAGATGATGGCGCCCATCTTCTGCAGCACCGCGATGAGGTCCATGATCTCGGGCTCGATCGCCGCGCCCGAGAGCTCGGTGATGCCGTCGGCGCGGACCGCCGTCAGGAGCGTCTGCTCCGTGGCGCCCACCGACGGGTAGGGCAGGGAGATCTTGGTGCCCTGCAGGCGACGCGGCGCCCGCAGGTGGATGCCGTTGGGCCGCTTGTCCACGACGGCGCCGAACTGGCGCAGGATGTCGAGGTGGTAGTTGATGGGGCGGTCGCCGATGCGGCAGCCGCCCAGGTCCGGGATGAACGCCTCGCCGAGGCGGTGCAGCAGCGGCCCGCAGAACAGGATCGGGATGCGGCTGGAGCCGGCGTGGGCGTCGATGTCGGCCACGTGGGCGGACTCGACGTTGGACGGGTCGAGGTCCAGGATGCCGGCGTCGGTGTCGTACTTGACGTTCACGCCGTGCAGGTCCAGGAGCCCCGAGACGACCTTGACGTCACGGATCTGCGGAACGTTCCGCAGCACGCTCGGGGTCTCCCCCAGCAGAGAAGCCACCATGGACTTCGACACGAAGTTCTTTGCGCCTCGAACGGTGATGGTCCCGTTCAACGGGTTGCCGCCGTTCACATACAGCAGATCGTTCATATCCTCGTCGTCGTCTCGTTCGTTCCGATGATGGATGTCCGATGGCGGAGCCTCCGGGAGCCCGGTCGATCCTGCCCCTCACCGCCGGTCGTGCCAACACGGCAACCGGTGGGAGTATTCACCGTTCACCACACCTTCACTCGCGACGCACCAGGCCGCAGTTCGACACGCCGCTCGTGCACAGGGCCCGCGCATGCCGCCGTCGGCAGCCTACGTCAAGACCCCATCCGTATCGCGAGACGACCTTCCCGGATCGCGGACGCCGTGCCTAATCTCGCGGGCATGAGCACCTCCGCAGCGCCGACCGCCGGGACCCCCGGCGGCGGGGAGAGCACAGCGCCGGCCGGCAATCCTCGCGGCCGCGTCGTCCTGGCCTCCCTCATCGGTACGTCCATCGAGTTCTACGACTTCTACATCTACGCGACGGCCGCCTCGCTGGTCTTCCCGGCGCTGTTCTTCCCGAACGCCGAGGACCCCACGACGCAGCTCCTGTCGTCGTTCGCCGTGTTCGGCGTCGCCTTCGTGGCGCGGCCGGTCGGCTCGGTCCTGTTCGGGCACTTCGGTGACCGGATCGGCCGCAAGGCGACGCTGGTCGCGTCGCTGCTCACGATGGGTATCGCGACGGTGCTGATCGGCCTCATCCCGGCGGCGTCGACGCCGGGCTGGGCCGTGGCCGCCCCGGCGGTGCTGGTGCTGTGCCGGTTCTGCCAGGGCCTCGGCCTGGGCGGCGAGTGGAGCGGCGCCGCCCTCCTCGCCACCGAGAACGCGCCCGAGGGCAAGCGCGCCATCTACGGCACCTTCCCGCAGCTCGGCGCGCCGATCGGCTTCATCCTCGCCAACACGGTGTTCATCGCCCTGTCCACGTCGCTCACGCCCGAGCAGTTCGCCGCCTGGGGCTGGCGCATCCCGTTCATCGCGTCCGCCGTGCTCGTGATCGTGGGCCTGTGGGTGCGGCTCTCGCTGCTGGAGACCCCCGCGTTCCGCAAGGTGATCGAGGCAGAAGCCGTCAGCAAGGTGCCGGTGGCCCGCGTCTTCCGCACCTCGTGGCGGCAGATCATCTCGGGCACGTTCATCATGCTGGCCACCTACGCGCTGTTCTACCTGATGACGACGTTCACGCTGAACTACGGCGTCGCGCCGACCGCGCCCACCGACGGCTCCCCCGCCGGCCTCGGCTACGAGAAGATCGACTTCCTCTGGATGCTGATCGTGGGCGTCGTGTTCTTCGGCATCTTCACGCTGGCGTCCGGGCCGATGGCGGAGAAGTTCGGCCGCCGCAAGCACCTCATCTGGGTCACCGTGGCGATCATCGTGTTCGGCGCGCTGTTCGTGCCGCTGTTCGCCGCGGGCCACGTGGGCGTGCAGACCCTGCTGATCCTCGGCTTCACGCTCATGGGCCTCACGTTCGGCCCGATGGCCGCCGTCCTGCCCGAGCTGTTCCCGGCGAACGTGCGGTACACGGGCTCCGGCATCGCGTACAACCTGTCCTCGGTGCTCGGCGCGGCGGTGGCCCCGTTCATCGCCGTGTGGCTGTGGGCCGAGGCCGACGGCTCCCCCGTGCTGGTGGGCGTCTACCTCTCGGCGATGGCCGTGATCACGCTGGTCGCGCTGCTCCTGACGCACGAGACGCGCGACGTGGACTACGCGGAGAACGTCGGGGACTGACGGCCGCGCCGCTCGCGCTCCGAACGCCGACGCCGTCGCGCACCTTCCGCAGGGAGGGTGCGCGACGGCGTTCGTGCGCTCAGCCGTCGCGCGTCGTGAGACGGGCGTAGGCCAGCGACATGCCGATCACGAGGTAGCACAGCGACCGGAACGCGCCCTCGCCCAGGTCGCCCGTCGCCACGGGGTCCCGGATCAGGTCGACCAGGCTGCCCAGCGACTGCGGCAGCAGGTACGGGTGCAGCCAGTCCAGGGCCGAGATCTGCAGCAGCACCCCGGAAACGATGAGCCCGCCGAGCACGCTCACCACCACCAGCATGGGGTGCTCGGTGGATGCCGAGATCGCCAGCGCCACCGCACCCACCGCCATCAGGTAGAGCGTGGCCCAGGCGATCGCGACGGCCAGCCGCCCCAGCACCTCCCCGACGGACAGCTCGGTCCCGGACATCGACGCCAGGTTGTCCGTCCCGGCCAGGACCAGCCCGGTGACGAAGCCGGACGCGACGACGAGCGTGGCCGCGACCAGCGCGACCACCAGCACGCCCACGGCCTTGACCACGAGCAGCCGGCCGCGGGCCACGGGCGCGAGCAGCCAGCCGCGCAGCGCGCCGTGGGACTGCTCGCCGGCCAGCGCGTCGCCGGAAGCCATCGCCACCGTGAGCGGCAGCAGGAGCATCAGCAGCGTCATCAGCGAGCCCAGCGGCAGCACGAACGCGCTGGTGGCCATGGTCACGAAGATCGGCGGCTCCCCGCCGGGCGGCCCGTCCGGGCCCGCGCCGCCCGCCCCCGGGGCGGCGCCGCCCGCCGTCAGGTCCACGGCGATGCCGGTGATCACCGGGAGCACGGTCAGCAGGCCCAGCACCACCAGCGTCCGCGGACGCCGGAAGATCCACCGCAGCTCGGCCCGCAGCAGGCGGCCGACCGGGGCGCGGAGCCGGGCCGGCGCCGGGTCCGGCGCGGTGACCGGGGCCTGGGTCGGGGCGGTCATCGGGCCGGCTCCCGGTCGGGCGCGGGTTCGGCGTGCCCGGCGGTGCCGGGCTGGGCGGTGCCGGGCTGGGCGGCGGCGCGCTCGTTGGTGGCGGGCTCGCCCGAGGCCTCCCCGGGATCGTGCGTGAGCCGCGCGAAGACGTCCTCCAGCCCGGTGCGCTCCCGCCGGGCCTCGTCGACCCGGACCCCGGCCCGGACCAGCGTCTCGATCACGGTCGCCGGCGTCGTGCCCGTGAGGTCCACGCGCACGCCGGCCGGGGCGAGCCACGCGGTGACCCGCTGCTCGCGCAGGGCGGCCGCCGCGGCGGCGCCGTCGGCGGTGGTGACGAGCAGCGTGGGGTTGCCGGACTCCAGCAGGTCGTCCAGCGGACCCTGCGCCACCACGACGCCCGCGTTCAGCACGACGACGTGGGTGCACGTGGCCTCGACCTCCGCCAGGAGGTGCGACGAGACGAGCACCGTCACGCCCTGGGCGTGCAGCTCCGCGATGATCCGGCGCACCTCCTGGGTACCGGCCGGGTCGAGGCCGTTCGTCGGCTCGTCCAGCACCACGAGGCGGCGCGGGACCAGCAGCGCGGAGGCGAGCCCCAGCCGCTGCTTCATGCCCAGCGAGTACGCGCGGTACTTCTTGCGGGCCGCGCCCGCCAGGCCCACCCGCTCCAGCGCCGCGGTCACGGCGCCGTCCAGCTCCCGCCCGGACAGCAGGGGCTCGGCGGCGGCGAACCGCAGCAGGTTCTCCCGGCCGGACAGGAAGGGGTGGAAACCCGGCCCCTCCACGAGCGCCCCGACGTGCGGGAGCACCCGGTCCACGGCCCCCGGGACCGGGACGCCCAGCAGCTCGATCTCCCCCTCGGTCGGCTGGACGAGGCCGAGCAGCATCCGGATGGTCGTCGTCTTGCCGGAGCCGTTGGGCCCCAGCATCCCGACCACGGCGCCCTCCGGCACCTCCAGGTCGACGCCGTCCACGGCGACCGTGCCGCGGTAGACCTTGCGCAGGCCCCGCGTCCGGGCGGCGACCGCGGTCTGCGCCGCGGTCGCCACCGGTCCGGTGGCCGGTCCGGTCGCTGGTCCGGTCGCTGGTCCGGTCACTGCTGGTCCAGGGCGTCGACGAGCACCTGCCGGGGCACCGCGCCGGCCGCGAACTGGCCGTCGTCGGTGACGATCGCGCCGCCGACGGCGATCCGGACGTACGAGCCGGAGCCGAAGTCCCCGGACACCGGCTGGCCGATCTGCGCCAGCAGCCCGGCGACGTCCTGCTCGCCGCCCGCCGAATCTGCGCCGCCGAGGAAGCCCTCGCTCCCGGCCGCGCCGCCGTCGGACCCCGTGCCCGCAAGGTCCCGGCCCAGCGCGTCGGCGGGCACCTTGCCCACCAGCACCGCGTCCCAGCCGTCACCGACCGTCATCAGCCCCTCCCCGGGACTGCCCGGCTCGCCGGCCTGCCCGGCGTGCTCGCCGTGCGCCTTGGCGACGTCGCCCGCGTCGGTGGTCTCGACCTTCGCGCCGGCCGGGGGCGTGAACTCGAACAGCCCGGCATCCTGCGCGCCGACCTCGAACTCGGTGAAGCCGAGCGACAGGACCGGTTCGGACCTGCCGTTCGCGTACACGTCGAACCGCAGCGGCACGCGCGTCTGCTCGTCGATCGCCACCGTGATCTCGCGCAGCAGCGTCTTCTCCGACGGCTTGGGCGTGAGCACGAGCTCGTAGGCGGCGCGGTCGGCGACGCGCGCCGTGCCGTCCACGACGATGTCGCTGGTCGGGCGCAGGTGCTCGATGATCTCGGTCGCCGCCTGCGACGGGTCCGCCATCCGCGCCTCGGCGTGCCCCTGGGCCGCGGCGTGCTTCCCGGCCTGCTTCTCCGCCTGGGCCCTGGCCGCCGCAAGGTCCGCGTCGTCCCAGGTGAGGTGCCGCGCGCGGTTCTCCTGCGAGTCGTAGGCCCACGCCTCGTCGGTGTTCTTCACGAACGTCAGCTCCGACGTCGGCCGCTCGACCTGGACCCGGGCGGCCTGCGCGCCGTCGTGGAAGACCCGCACAGAGTCGAAGTCCAGGGCGTCGGCCCCGGGCACGGCGGGCAGCCCGAGCTCGTTGCTCACCTCGGCTACGCCGTCGAACGCGGGGGGCGTGGCCTCCAGCGCGGAGGTCACGAGCTGCTCCGCGTCGATCGTGGGGAGCACCGGGTCGTCGTCCGCGCCCGCGGGCAGCGCGGTGAACGCCAGCCCGCCGAGCCCGACCGCGATCCCCGACCCGGCGGCGACCAGCGCCTTCGTCCTCGGCCTCATGTCCCGCTCCTTCGCGTCCGGTACCAGTGTGCTTCCCTTGTGCTCCTTCCACGATCCCCCAGGGCGGCTGAGACCTCGCTGAGAACCGCGCGCCGGGCACGACACGCCCACCAGCGCACTCGCCCGCCTACGCACCGGACGCCGCGTGCGGCATGCTGGCAGGCATGAGGCCGCAGATCCTCGTGGTCGACGACGAGCCGGGCGTGCGCAAGGCGCTGGACCGCGGCCTGCGCGCCCAGGGCATGGACGTCACGGTCGCGGCCGACGGCCCGACCGCGCTGCGCCTGGCGCGGACCGGGTCGTTCGACGCGGTGCTGCTGGACATCATGATCCCGGGCCTGTCCGGGTACCGCGTGCTGCAGGAGCTCCGGTCCGCCGGCGTCACCACCCCCGTGCTGCTCGTCTCCGCGAAGGACGGCGAGGTGGACCAGGCCGACGGGCTGGACCTCGGCGCCGACGGCTACGTGGTCAAGCCGTTCTCGTTCGTGGTGCTGCTCGCCCAGCTCCGCGCCGTCCTGCGCCGCGCGGCCCCGGGCACCACGCGGGAGCCGATCCGGCTCGGGCCGCTGACCGTCGACCGCGGGGCCCGCGCCGTCCGCTACGACGAGGTCGACGTGCCCCTGAGCCCGCGCGAGTACGCGCTGCTCGTGGCGCTGGCCTCGCGCGCCGGGACGGTGTGGACCAAGCAGGAGCTGCTGACCGAGGTCTGGGGCGACGAGCAGGCCGCGACCCGGAACGTCGTCGAGGTGTACGTGGGCTACCTGCGCCGCAAGCTGGCGGCCGCCGGCGCCGGTGACCTGGTCCGGACCGTCCGGGGGCAGGGGTACCGGCTCGGGGGCGCGCCCTAGTGCGGGCGGCGCCCGGCGGGCACCGGGCGGGGGCGCCCTGGGCGGGCGTCTCGCTGCGCCTGCGGATCACGGCCCTCGCGACGGCGGTCACGCTGGTCTGCCTGCTGGGTCTGGCGCTGGTCGCGGGCCGGGGCCTCGGGCCGCTCCTGACCGGCGCCGTGGACGACGAGCTCCGGACGGCGCTGGGCGGCGCCGCCCAGGACGTCGTCGCCGGCGCGGAGCCCGCCCCGGCCGACGGCCTGGAGGTGCGCGTGCTGGACACCGCGGGCGGGGCCGTCGACGACGCCCCGGCGCCCGCCCGGCCAGCCCCCGCACTGACGCGGGACCAGGTGCGGGCCCTGAAGGCCGGGACCCCGGTCACCGCGGGCGACCGGCGGCAGGTGCGTTGGCAGGGCTCCGTGGTCACGGCGCCCGACGGGAGCCAGCGGCTCGTCGTGGTCGGCACCGGGCTCGTGGGGCAGCGCGCCGCCGAGGCGTCGGGCAGCCGCTGGCTGCTCGTCACGGCCCTCGTGGGGACGGTGGTGGCGGGGGTTGCTATCTGGTTCGCCGTCGGGTCCGCGCTGGTCCCGGTCGCCCGGATGCGCCGGTCCGTGCGCCGGCTCGCGCCCGGCGCCCGGGTGGAGGTGCCCGCCGGCACCGCCGGCGAGCTGCGCGCCCTGGCCGACGACTTCAACGAGCTGCTGGACCGGCAGGAGGCCACCACGGAGCGGCTGCGCCGGTTCACGGGCGACGCCGCCCACGAGCTGCGCTCGCCCGTGGCGTCCATCCGCCTCCAGTCCGAGGTCGCGGTGGCCGACCCCGACCCGGCGCTCTCGCAGGAGGTGCACGCCGACGTGCTGGCGGACGCCGAACGCCTGTCGGCCCTGCTCGACGGGCTGCTGGCGCTGGCCCGCTCGGACGCCGGGGAGCTGCCGCCGGCGGACGACGTGGACCTGGTGGGCGAGGTGCACGCGGCGGTGGCGCGCGCCGGGGAGCAGCCGGTGCCGATCGTGGTCAACGCCGCCGCCGACCAGGTCTGGGCGGCCGCGGCGCGCACGGAGACGGGGCTCGTGCTGGACAACCTGCTGCGCAACGCCTGCCGGTACGCCCGCACGCGGGTCGTGGTGTCGGTGCTCGCGGGCCGGTCCACCGTGCGCGTGCTCGTCGACGACGACGGCCCCGGGGTGCGGCCCGAGCACCGGGACAAGGTGTTCGACCGTTTCTACCGGGTGTCCGACGACCGCGCGCGCACCTCCGGCGGCGCCGGCCTGGGCCTCGCGCTGGTCGCCGAGCTCGTCCGCCGCCGGGGCGGCCGGGCCGCCGTCGGCGAGTCGCCCGACGGCGGCGCCCGGTTCACCGTCGTGTGGCCCCGGGCCCGCTGACCGGACGGCGCGCCACGTGCGTGGCCGTCACGGTGTGGGAGACGCAACACTGACCGGCCGCTGATCAGGGCCTTCACGGACCGGCGCGGGCCGGCATCGGGGTTAGCGTGGCCGGGTGGAGACGACGGCCCTGATCGCAGCGTGCCTGGCCGTCGTCCTCGGGGCCGGGCTGCAGCGCGTCGCCGGGATGGGCGTCGGCATGGTGGCCGCGCCGGTGCTCACGGTGTTCCTGGGCGCGTCGGTGGGCGTGCTGGTCAGCAACGTGGCCGCGATCGTCACGGCACTGCTCATCCTGCGGGCGCTGCGGGACGGCGTGGACTGGCGGCGCGTGGTCACGATCCTGCCCCTCATGCTCGTGGGCTCCGTGCTGGGCGCGCTGACGGTCCGCGAGGCCGACACCGCGTGGCTCGACGTGATCGTGGGCGGGTCCGTGCTGGTCGCGCTGGGCGCCTCGGCCGTGCTGCGGCGGCGGGTGCGGATCCAGGGCCGTTCCGTCGCCGTCGTCACCGGGCTGGCGGCGGGCTTCATGAACACGACCTCGGGCGTGGCGGCGCCCGCCTGGACCGCGTACGCGCTGGCCACCCGCTGGGAGCACCGGTCGTTCGCCGCGACGATGCAGCCCCTGCTCGTGGTCATGAACGTCATGTCGGTGATCACCAAGCTGGGCTTCGGCGCGATCCCAGCCGGCTCCGCCCCCGCCTGGTGGGTCTGGCCGGTGCTCCTCGCCGCGGTGCTCGCCGGGGTGGCGTTCGGCAACCTCCTGGCCCGCCGGCTGCCGACCTCGGCCGCCTCCCGCATCGCGGTCACCGTGGCGGTGGCGGGCGCAGTCACGGCCCTGACCAGGGGAATCCTCACGATCGCCGGCTAGGTCGTGTCAGTGGCGTCCGGAATACTTGCCGCGTGATCCGGATCGTGCGCTCTCTCGCCGTGGGGTTCGCCCTCGCCTGCCTCCTGCTGATCGGCCTCCGGCTCGATCACGGTGCCCCCGCCTGGTGGCTGCCCGTCGCCCTGGTCGTGAGCAGCACGGCGGTCATGCTGACGGCCATCGCGACCACCCTCACGGGCGTCGGCCGGACCAACGCGCTGCGCACGGCGCCGCCGGTCGACGTCGTGGTCACCGCGGAGCGCGAGGGACGCCTGCACCTGGCCAAGGTGCTGGACATCTCCTCGACCGGGAGCGAGCTCGACGGCAACCCCGTGGCCGAGCTGCGGCTCGCCGTCGCCGCCCGGCCCCGCCCGGCGTACACGACCACCACCCGCGCGCTCATCGACACGACCCGCCTGCCGCAGTTCCAGCCGGGGGCCGTGGTCGTGGTGCTGCAGGAGCAGGCCGACGCCCCGGGCGTCACCCTGCTCCAATCGCCGCCGCCGTCGTGGCGGGAGAAGGCCGCGGACGCCGACGCGGTCGCCCGGATGGACGAGCCGGCCGAGTGGGCCGCCGCCCCGGTGCCAGCCGGCCGCGTGCCCGTCGGCCGTGACGCGCGCGGGTTCGTGAAGATCCCGGCGGCCGTGCTCGCCCTCCTGGTCCTCGTCGGCTTCGCCGTCCGGCTCCAACCGGTGCGCGAGGACATCGCCGCACTGCTCACCGGCACCCCGCTCCTCGAGGTCTCCGCGGCCCAGGAGCGGCGCGTCGACCGGGAGGCCAGCACGCTCGACCCGTCGCGCGCCCAGGAGGTGGTCGACGCGTTCGTCGCCGAGGCCGGGGACAGCGCCTTCACGGACGTCGGCCTCGGCAGCACCACCGCCACCGCGACGGTGCCCGCCGCCCCGGGCTCCGACAACACCGACGACATGGTCTGGGCGCGCGGCGACGTGGAGCGGCGCGAACCGTCGTCCATCCAGCCGAGCGGCGACGAGCTGCCGCTGCAGACCTTCGACGCCGCCGACGTCGACTGGGGATCGCTCCAGGAGCTCGCCGACCGGCTGCCGCAGCAGGCGGGCTTCGAGCCGGAGGACCTGGTCACCGTCCAGGTCCGCGTGCCGAACCCGGCGTTCGGCGACACCGGCCTGGCCTACGAGATCCACGTCTGGGGCTCCGGCCCGTACGACGACGCCTCGGTCACCTACGGGCCCGACGGCGAGGTCGTCGACATGTCCGGCGGGGCGAAGGGTTCCGAGATCGCACGGTGGGACGCCGAGCACTAGCACGCCGGAACGGGGGGGTCAGCGCCTCAGCCGCCGGTCGACGAGCAGCAGCCCGCCGACGGTCAGCCCGATGATCACGACCAGCCCGACCCGGTCCACCGTCGTGTGCGCCATGATCACCAGCCCGCCGAGCGAGTGCGCCACCAGCGCTCCCCCGACGAGGGCGAGCGTGTGCCGCGGTGTCCACCCGGGCCGGGCCGCCGTCCGGGTCAGGTAGCGGTAGCAGGCCACGGCGCCGACGGCGGTCAGGGCCATCGGGACCAGCACCAACCACCCCTGCGTGAACGCCGGCTGCCGGGCGCCGAACACCGGGAACGACAGGCCGAAGAAGACCAGCGTGGCCAGCCCGGACGCCCCGAAGAGCACGCCCCGGGACGGGACGGACGCGCTGCCGGCCCCGGCACGGACGTCGGCCCGGCCGGGCGCAGCGGCCGGGTCGCCGGGAGCGGCTGCGTCGCCGGGAGCGGCCGCATCGCCGGGGGCGGCCCGCCCCCGCACTGGCGGCACGACGTACAGGGCGACGATCCCGAGCACGACCACCAGCACGGCGACCCCGAGCACGAACGGGACCGGCGCCTGGTAGCCCGCGTCCTCCGACAGCGAGACGGTGCGCAGCAGCCCGACGCCGAGCACGGCGACGATCGCGGCGACGACCGTCCCGGGCACGCCGAGGTACGGGCGGCCCCGGTGCGCGGGGAAGAGCAGGTTGGTCAGCGTGATCGGGATGCAGACCGTGAACACGGCGTGGTAGATCGCGTTCGCCTCGAAGTAGGGCAGGTTGACGCCGAGCACCCGTGCGCCCCACGACGCGGCGTCGTACAGGTGCGGGCTGGTCAGCGCCTGCAGCCCGATCCCGTCCTCGACGAGCTCGTACGCCAGCGCCAGCAGCAGGATGCTCGGCCAGCCCCGCCCGCGCCGGGCCACCAGCTCGCGGATCAGCAGCACGCCCGCGCCGTAGACCGGCATCCAGAGCAGTACCAGCCAGGCCATCCGGACCGGCGTCGAGCCCAGCGCGAGCTCCGCGATGAGCGGGGTGAGGACCACGAGCGTCCACGCCGCGCCACGGTTGCGTGCCGTGCGCGGGCCCGCCTGCGCGGCTTCCGGCCCCGTGTCCGTGCTGGTGTCCGGGCCGGCGTCCGTGCTGGTGTCCGGGCCGATCTCCGCCCCGGCCGCCCCGGCCCGTGCCGTCGTCCGCTCGTCGGTCATCGCAGCTCCCCCGTGTCGCACGCCGCTCCCGCGACGCTCCTTATCACTGATAAGTATCACTCATGATTATCACTGATAAGGACCAACCTGGCTAGAGTCGGGCCATGCCACGCACCCGCCCGCGACTGGACCGGCCCACGATCGTCGCCGCGGCCCTCGAGACGCTGGACGAGCGCGGCCTGGACGGGCTGTCGAGCCACGGCGTGGCGCGGCGGCTCGGGGTGCAGCAGCCCGCGCTGTACCACCACTTCCGGAACAAGGCGGAGCTGCTGGCCGCCGTCGCGGCCGAGGTGCTCGACCGCGGGCACACCGAACGCCTGCCCGAGCCCGACGAGAGCTGGGACGCGTTCCTCCTGCGCAACGCGCGCAGCCTGCGCCGCGCCATGCTCGCCGTCCGCGACGGCGCGCGGCTGATGGCCTCGACCGGGCCGCGGGCGCCGAACCTCGCCAACTCCGTCGCCCAGGTCGCCCACCTGGAGGCCCAGGGGTTCACCGGTCCGGACGCGGTGCTGGCGTTCATCGCCGTCTCCCGCTACACGATCGGGGCGACCCTGGAGGAGCAGTCGGCACCCGGCGGGCAGGCGGTCCTGGCGGACGGCGCCGACGCCGTCGAGGGCGCCGACCACCTCGCGGACGTCGTCCGGGCCGTCGCCGGCCTCGGCCCCGAGCACGAGTTCGACGTGGGCCTCACGGCCCTGGTCAGGGGCTTGACGCCGCCCCGCTGAACGACCGCCCCGCTGACCGACGGCCCCGCCGACGACTCAGACGTCGAGCTTCTCCCGGACCAGCGCGACGACCCGGCCCACGTTGACCGCCCAGCCCACGCCGAAGACGCGCGGCCCGATGACGTGCTCCGCCTCCGGGTCCCACAGCCGTTCCTTGGCGCGCTCCAGCGTCGGGAACCGGAAGTCGTACGGCACCACGGCCGCGACCTTCCCGTTCCACGTGCGTTCTTCCTCCGGCAGGCGCAGCTCCTTGACCACTGCCGCGACCGCCAGGCCGATGGTCACGAGCGTGACGAGCCGCTTCAGGCCGCCCCCGCGGTGCTGGGTGCTGCCGCCCGACTTGGTGGAGCCCACGGCGTCCTCCGGTGATCGCGGCGCCGGCTCTCGCCGCCGGTGCCTGTCGGCACCATCCTGGGCCACGCGTCAGCAGGCCGCGAACGCAGGTCGGGACGCCGCCGGCGCGGTTCGCGCCGCGGTCAGGCCAGGGCGCCGACGAGCCGGGCGCACCGGGGCGGGTCCTCGGTGAGCCCGTTGTCCAGTCCCCACACCCAGTAGTCGACGACCCGCCACAGCGCCCACGCCCGGGCCAGCGCGGGGTCGAGCTCGGCGGCCCCGACCAGCACGTCGAACCAGCCCGGGATCTCCGCGTCGGTCATCTCGTCCACCCGGTGCCAAAGCACGTTCACCGCCGTCCGCTCGGCGTCGCCCCGCCGCAGCACGGGATCGACGACGCACCACCGGCCGTCCCTGTCCCGCAGCACCTGGTCGAAGTGCAGGTCGGCGTTCACGGCCACCGGGTCCCGGTCGCCCGCGAGGATCACGGCCGCGGCGCCGGCCGCGAGGTCCAGCACACCCGGGTCGAACGGCCGGCCCAGGTGCTCCCAGGCGGGGCGCAGGCGCGGGGTCAGCCGGGCGACGTCGTCCGCCACGTGGCCGACGCCGGCCGCGACGTCGTCGCCGGCGGGGATCGCGAGGCGTCGTGCGATCCGGCCGATCTCGGCGAGCGCGACGTCCAAGGGCTCGCGGACGAGCGAGCGGTCCGGGTCGAGCCGGTCCAGCAGGAGCGCCCCGGCCGCGGGGTCCGCCTCGAGCTCCCCCACCACGCCGTGGCCGCGCCAGAACTCCAGCGCCGTCGAGAGCGCGGCGGTGTCGTCGGCCGGGGGCGTCAGACGCAGCGCGGCGGGCGACCCGGCCCGGCGCACGGGGACGACCAGCGCGTTCGAACCGTGCCGGGGCAGGCCGTCGACCGTCAGGCCCCAGCGCCGGCACCGGGCGTCCACCAGGCGCGGCAGGTCGGCCAGCCACTGCTCCTCGGCCGCCGTCGCGGTCCACCAGCGCGGCATCGCGAGGAAGGTCGCGGGGACCTCGATCACGGCGCCTTCGCGGGGATCACGGCGCCTCCGCGGGGATCACGGCGCCTCCGCGAGCAGCGCGTGCCGGTTGGTCCGGATGAACGCCTTGAGCGCGGTGGGCACCAGGTCGACGTCCGCGAGCGCCTTCTCGTCGCGCAGGTCCACGTGCTCGACGTCGTAGGTGCCGCGCGTCGGCTCCTCGAACTCCGGGCCGGACCGCAGCGCCAGGTCCATGGAGGTCACGCGCGCGAGGAAGTAGTGGTGCACGGCGACGCCCGCGTCCTTGGGCCGGGAGGTCAGGAACACCTGGCGGACGACGTCGGCCGTGGCGCCCAGCTCCTCCATCAGCTCGCGGCGCAGCCCGTCCTCGATCGAGGCGTCCTCGGGTTCGACGCCGCCGCCGGGCGTCACCCAGTACGGCGCGCGGCCCCGCACGGTCCGCTTGATCAGCACGAGGCGGTCGACGTCGTCGAGCAGGATCGCGCGGGCCGAGCGGCGCACCACGACCGGCGCGACGGTCCGGGCCGCCGGCGCCTCGTCGACGACGGGCGCCTGGCGCAGGTACCCCTCGAAGAGCGGTCCGCCCGCGGCGTCCAGGGTGGCGCGGGCGACGTCGACCATGGCCTGGTCGTCGTGCCGGGCGGCGACCCACCGGGCGGCGTAGCCCAGGTCCCAGGTGCGCAGCTCGCGCAGCAGCCACTTGCCGCCGCCGTCCCACCGCCCGGCCGCCGCCAGGGCGAGGTGCCCGACCCGCTCCCACAGCACGGACCGCACGACGTCCGCCTCGCCGCCGTCCCGTGCGTACGCGAGGTCGTCCAGCAGGTCCGTGACGCCGTACCGGGCGTCCTCCAGCGCGGTGTCCGACGCCGGGCCGGGGCCGGCGTCCAGCAGGGCGCGGCACTCGGCCTGCAGGTCGTCGACCGCCCCGGCCGGGCCCGCCACCAGCACGCCCGTCGCGATCATGCGCGCGAGCGTCGGCCGTCTCCGGGCCGTCTCCTTGGCGATGAACCAGCGGTGCCCCGCCTCGGTGTTCACGAACAGCTCGACCGGCCAGCCCCGCCAGCGCAGCGCGTCGCGGTGCCCGACGGCGTCGTCCGGCAGGCACACCACGATGTCCAGGTCGGAGCCCGCGGTCCGGGAACCGGGGTCGAGCACGCTGCCGGCGAGCAGCGCCCAGCGCGCCTCGGGGTAACGGTCGGCCACCAGGGCAGCAGCGTCAGCTCGCGGGTCCACGTCCGTCATCCTTGCGCACGACGAGGGGCCGACACATTCGTTTTCGTGAACCCTGCCCCACGTCCAGGTGAACCCGGGTGGGCGAGCCCGCCGTCAGGACACCGGCACCCGGCGTCGGACGCGCGTCACGATGCTGCGGGTCGCGATCCTGTGGAAGCCGGAGTCGATCACCAGCAGGCGGTAGATCGCGC
Source organism: Promicromonospora sp. NPDC060204 (assembly GCF_042728455.1). Lineage (NCBI taxonomy): Bacteria > Bacillati > Actinomycetota > Actinomycetes > Micrococcales > Promicromonosporaceae > Promicromonospora > Promicromonospora sp. NPDC060204. The sequence goes on along the minus strand of NZ_JBHWZO010000013.1, from coordinate 6,153 downwards.
CGAGCACGCCCGGGAAGGTGGCGTCGGTGTGCGCCTCGACCCGCGTGGCGGCGCCGTCGGGCACGAGGCGGAAGGTGAGGGTGTAGACCGAGAACCGGTGGACGCCGTCGAGCACGAGCCGGCCCGGCGCCTCCGCCGCCCGGACCCGGAAGCCCGGCACCACCGAACCCGCCGTGAGCGGGCGCGGCCCCGCGGGCCGCCGGTCGCGGCAGCCGATCAGGCGGACGTACCAGGCCGGCCGCCCGAGCACCTCGACCTGGTCCAGGACGGCGCGCCAGACGACCTCGGACGGGGCGCCGATGGTCGCGGCGTGCACGTCCTGGTACCGCCGGGGGCCGACGCCGCCCGGACCGGCGTCGCCGGAACTCGCCTTGCCGGAACCTGCCTTGCCGGAACCTGCCTCGCTCGCGCCGGTCATGACCGGACCCTATCCGGCAGGCCCCCAGGATCGGGACCAAAGACCCTGCCGCCGCGACCTCGGGCGACGGACACTCCGAGGTAGGTGAGGGGGCCTGTCCACGGAGGTACCCCATGTCCGCCACCCGCACCATCCTCCGGAGCCTGGCGGCGTTCGGCGGCAGCCTGGCCGTCCTGCTCGGCGGGCTCGCGCTTCCCGCCGCCGCCGAGCCGGAGACCCCGGTGTACTACGCGTCCGGGTCGACCTGGACCCGGGCGGACGGCCTCGGCTTCGACACCTGCACCGCGCCGTCGCTCACGCAGCTCGCGGCCTGGCGGGGCACGTCGCCGTACAAGGTCGTGAACATCTACTTCGGCGGCAACAACCGCGGCTGCGCCCAGCCGAACCTGACCCGGACGTGGGTACGCGACGCCGTCGTGGGCGGGTGGAAGCTGCTGCCCACCTACTTCGGCTACCAGCCGTACTGCAAGTTCGGCGCGAGCAAGCCGAACCGCTACACCGTGGCCAACGCCATCGCCCGGGGGAACGCGGACGGCGCGGACGCCGTGACGCAGGCCGCCGCCCTGGGCGTGCGGCCGGGCAGCGGCCTGTACGCGGACGTCGAGCACTACGACCGCACCGACGCGAACTGCCGTAAGGCGGTGCACATGTACGTCTCGGCGTGGACCAAGACGGTGCACGCCTCGGGGTACCTGGCGGGCGTGTACGCGCACCAGGACTCGGGGATCCGCGACCTCTCGGACGCCTACAACTGGACGACGTACGCCCGGCCGGACGCCGTCTGGATGGCCCGCTGGGACGGCAACCCCTCGCTGAGCAACTGGCCGACGGCGCCGAACTCGCACTGGCCCAGCTACCAGCGCGCCAAGCAGTACCAGGGCGACCACAGCGAGACCCACGGCGGGGTGACGATGAACATCGACTCCGACAACGTCAAGGCGCCCGTCGCCACGGTCGCGCGCACGTACCAGGTCACGAGCACGGATCCGCTGAACGTCCGCAGCGGCCCGGCGACGTCCTACGCCGCCGTCCGCACCTATGCGCCGGGTGCCACGCTGTTCGTGGTGTGCCAGACCACCGGGCAGCGGGTCGGCACGACGTCGGTCTGGGACCGGCTGACCAACGGGGCGTGGGCGAGCGACTACTACGTCTCGACGCCGTCGAACACCGGGTTCTCGTCGACGCTGCCGCGGTGCCTCTACCCGGGGCAGGTGACCGTCGACTCGCTCAACGCGCGCACCGGACCGGGGGCCTCGTTCCCGACCACCGGCAGCCCGCTGCGCCGCGGCGCCCTGGCCCCCGTGATGTGCCAGGCGTCGGGGAGCAGGGTCGGGACGACGTCGGTGTGGGACAAGCTGTACGGCAACCGCTGGGTCAGCGACTACTACGTCTCGAACCGGTCGAACACCACGTGGAGCGCGCCGGTACCGCGCTGCCCGTGAGGCCGGACTGAAGGAGGTCCATCGTGCCGCTCTATGTCATCGAGCGAACGTACGCCGAACGCGTCCAGCCCTTCCTGGGCGCCTTCGAGCGGGTCAACGAGATCAACGCCGACACCGGCGTGCGCTGGCTGTACTCGTTCCTCTCGCTCGACCACCGCAAGTCGTACTGCCTCTACGAGGCGCCGAACGCCGAGCTGATCCTGAGCGCCGCCGCGGCGGCGCGGGTCCCGGCGGACCGGGTGGTCGAGGTGGTGGGCCGGATGATGCCGTCCGGCGCGCTCGAACCGGTCGACTGAGGCCCCGGTCGTCTGAAGGCCTGGTCGTCAGTCGAGCAGGCCCTGGGTCGCCGCGTAGCGCGCGGCGCGGGTGCGGTTCTCGCAGCCCGTCTTGAGCAGGATGCTGCGCACATGGTTGGCGGCCGTGTTCTCGCTGATGACCAGGGAGCGCGCGACCTCGCGGTTGCTGAGCCCCTGCGCCACGAGCCGCAGCACCTCGATCTCGCGCCCGGTGAGGCCGTCGGGGCGCCGCGCCGGGACGCCGTCCTGCTCCCCGAGCGCCGCGTCCAGCATCCGGAGCACGCGCCGCGACCCGACCGACGTGGCGATGCGCCGCGCCTCGGCCGCGAGCGCGCCGACGTCGCAGCCGTCGGCGCCCGTGGTGACGTGCGCCGTCACGTGCGCGGCCAGGGTGTGGGCCACGTGCAGGTGCGCCCCCATTGCGCGGTCCATCGCCTCGGCGCGCGCGAAGTCCGCCTCCCAGTCGCCCGTGCCCAGCAGGGCGTCGAGGGAGCCCAGGTAGCGGTCGGCGCTGCCCATCGCGCTGACGAGCGAGCCGAACATGATGTTGAGGCCGGCGTACGGGGCGAGCTCGGCGCGCACCCGCCGTCCCGCCTCGACGTCGCCGAGCGCGACCGAGGCATCGGCCAGGAACGTCAGGACGCCCGCCCGGGTGCCGGGCGACGAGGGGGTCGTTCCGGACTCGATGAGCCACCACAGCGCGCGGCGCGCGGCGTCCTCCATGCCGAGCTCCGTGTAGAGCGCAAGCAGGCCGGGCACCCATCGCCCGTCGAAGTCGGCGTCGCTGCTGACGAGCCCGCGGACCTGCTCCAGCTCGCCCCGCTCCCGGCGGAGCACGAACTGCTGTACCCCGTACTGGCCGTCCGGATGCACCTCCGCGCTGAGCTCCACGGATTCTCCGATCTGGAGCAGCTCCTCCGACACCTGGGCGGCCCGGGCCAGTCGCCCGGCCGCAAGATCCCGCGAGAAGTCGACGCAGCCCGCCAGATAGCCGAAGTAGCGCTGGTGGGTGCTCTCGACCGCCAGGCGCAGGTCGGTGAGACCGGCCCGGACGACGGCGGTGTCCCCGCGCTGGTAGCCCAGCAGCGTGCGGTACGAGGCCGCCGGACCGAGGCGCTCAAGGTTGTGGGTACGCAGACAGTGCTCGGACAGCTCGACCGCCCGGCTGAGCTTCGCGTCGGCGTCGGTGACGGAGCTGCCGAGGACGAGCGAGGCGAGCAGGACGTCCCCGAGCAGGTCGTCGCCCCCGAGCTCGCGGGCACGCGTGATCGAGCGCTCGAAGAGCACACGGCCCGGCTCGTCCTTGCCGTCGAAGGCGAGTGCCCGGCCCAGGCCCGCCTGTGCGCGGATCCGGAGCTCCTCGTCCGCGTCGTCGGACGAGTCGAGCGCGGCCCGCAGCAGCTCGATCGACCGGCCCGCGTCGACGTTGGTCCGCCAGTTGGCGTCCTCATACTGCACGGCGGCCCGCAGCCGGTGCGCGGACGCCGCGTCGTCCGCGATCGGTTCGACGAGAGCTTGCGACCGCACGACCGCGCCGCTGAGCATGCGCTCCCGGGCGGCGAGCAGCACGGCGTCGTCGGCCCGCGCCCGGTCGTCGTCGATCGCCGCGGCGCGCTCGTAGAGGTCGGCGGCCTCGTCGTGCGCCAGGCCCTCCGCCGCCAGGACCGCCGCGAGGCGCAGGTAGCGCACGGCCTCGGCGCGGTACCCCAGCAGGTAGGCCGCCTCGAAGTGGTGGGCCACCCTGGCCACGTGGGCGCCGCCGCGGCCACCGCGCGCCTCCAGCGCCTGGGCGACCCGCAGGTGGAGCCCGGTGCGGCGGGCCGACGGCATCGCGCCGAGCACGACGTCGCGGGTGATCGCGTGCCGGAAGCGGACGGCGGACGGCGCGTCGTCGACCGGCTCGAGGAGGTACGCGTCGACCGCGGCGTCGAGGTGCCCGAGCACCGCCTCGGGCGGGGCCTCACCGGCGGCGACCAGCAGGTCCACGTCGACGACGTCGCCGATCACGGCCGCGTGCTCGACCGTTCCGCGCGCCCTGGGGTCCAGGGCGCCCAGCCGCGCCTCGACGGCGTCCTGCACCGACGGCGGCGTCCGCCGGCCAGGCTGCACGAACCCGGCGGGGCCTTCGGCTTCGAGGGTCTGCACGAGCTCGCGGACGAAGTACGCGTTGCCGCCGGTGCGCTCGCACAGGTCCACCGCGGCGGTCGCGGCCAGCGCGGCCGGTACCTTCGCCTCCCGCACCAGGTACTCCTGGACGTCGCCCGCGGCCAGCGGCGGCAGGTCGACGCGGCGCACCCCGTCCAGCCGGTAGAGGCGGGCCACGTGGTTGACGAGGTGGTCGGTCCGGTCGGTCGCGGTCACGCGCTGGGCCGCCACGAGGAGCAGCCGGAGGTCCGCCGTCTGCTCCACGAGGTACGAGAGCAGCTCCCAGGCGGTCTCGCCCGCCCAGTGCACGTCGTCGAGCAGGAGAACGAGCGGCTCGATTGCGGCCGCCGACCGCACCGAGGTGACGACGGCGTCGAGGAGGTCGCGACGGGACGCCTGCCCGGCCGGACGCTCGCCCGCCACCGTGTCCAGGTACGCGACCGTGTCCGCCACGGCCTGTTCGTCGGGGTCGGGTGAGGGACGGGCCAGCGGGAGCAGGCCGTCGGCGATCGCCCCGCGCATCGTGGCGACCGGGGCCACGAACGGCTCGTACGGTGACGCGAGCGTGCTCGGGCACGCGCCGGCGAGCACGGTCACCCCGTCGTGCGGCAGGTCCGCCGCGAGCTGCGCCAGGAGGCGCGACTTGCCGGCCCCGGGCTCGCCGCCCACGATCCTGACCTGGCGCGACCCGTCGCGGGCCGCCGCCCAGGCCTCCTGGAGCTGGGCGCGCTCGACCTGGCGCCCGACGAACCAGCCCCGTGCCGCCTCGCCCCGGCGCCGCAGCTCCTGCGCCGACCAACCGGACACGTCAGCCACGTTACGCCCGGCGCCCGTGCCGGTCGATGGTCAGAACTGACCATGTGCGCCGCCCGCCCGAAGATGGTCGGTTCCGGTCATGATCCTGCGTGCTCCCGCTCCTAGCGTCGCTCGTACCAGGGCTCCTGGTGGAGGGGTCCGATCACGAAGGAGTGGACCCATGTCTGGACAGAACCCTCAGGGCAGGCAGCACACCGGTCTCCTGGCGGGCTTGCTCGCCACGCTGGGCGCCGCGACGCTCGCGCTGGCCGCACCGGCCACCGCGCAGACCCTGGAGGACGACGAGACGAAGGCGCCGCGGCTCGTGCTGGGCGGCCGCGCCGCACTGGACAGCGGCGAGCTGGCCGACGGCGGGTGGTCGATCGTCACCGACACGACCGACCGGCTCGTGCTCGTGGCCGGCGCCACCCGCGTCCGCGTCGTCGTTGACGCGGTGGTCGGCCCCACCGCCGACCCGTCGAGCGCGAACGGCCTCATCCCGGCGCTGGCCGAGGCCCCCGGCCTCACGGCGCCGAGGTACCTCGAACGGCCCTCCGGCGCGCTCGCCGTGCTCGACGTCGACACCTCGGCGAGCGGGGCGTCGTCCTGCACGGCGCTGCCGTGGCAGGTGGACACCGCGAACCGGACCACGCTGACGGGCGAGGGCGACGCCAAGGTGGTGCTGGGCACGCCCTGCACCGTCGAGCGGGCGTACGTGGTCGCGCAGGGGCCGGGCAACCTCCTGGCCGAGGCGCAGGCGCCACGCGGCCCGGACGGCGGAGCCGCATCCATGGACGCCGCGGACGCGCTGGTGCTCACGCTGGTCCCGGCCGGGACCCGGGGCGACAGCACCGCGTCATCGCTGGGGTACATCCCGCGGTGAACGTCACGCGGTGAAAGTCACGGGTGAGAGGAGAAGGTTGACACGAGCCGATCGACCTGGACATCGCGGTGGTGCCGTATCGGCGCCACCGCGTACCTCTGAGCCCGCGAGCAGGCGGTACGGTGACGCTCATGCCGCCGCGCCGATCGCTCCCCGTCGCGCTGAGCCTCGCGG
>NZ_JBHWZO010000012.1:0-46654 GCF_042728455.1 Promicromonospora sp. NPDC060204 | reverse complement strand
CTGCCCGACCAGCGAGTTGTGCGCCAACGGACTCGCCTCCCGCGCAGCCCTCTCCCCCACGACCAGCGCCTGCACACCCGCCGCCCACGACTGCAGCCGGGCGCACGCACCGGCCAGTTGCCCCAACAGATCGTCGGACAACGCGGCGAACGGGGCCGACCCCGCCTCAGCGACAACGTGTCCGTCGGCAGCCACGGCAGCCGGCCCGGCAGCACGCGCGGCGTCCGCGGCGCCGCGCGATGCAACACCCGCGGTACTGCGCGACGCAACACCCGCAACGCCGCGCGACCCGACACCCGCGGTGCCGCGCGACCCGACACCCGCGGTACTGCGCGACGCAACACCCGCAACGCCGCGTGACGCGACACCCGCGGTGCTGCGCGTCGCGGCATCCAGCCCCGTGCACTCCGCGACGACCCTCGCCAGTTCGGCGCCCGGCTCGCGGGCCAGCGCCTGCCGCAGCACCTCGACCGGCCACAGCGCCACGGGGCCGTGAGACAACGCCTCGTCGGGCGCCATGTCGAACCAGTCCGGACCCCCAGGGACGTCCGGAGCGAACCGAGGTTCGCGTTCGCCGAACAGGGCGTCACCCTCGGCGAACAATGCTGCGAGCCAGGCGTCGTCCGGCATCTTGCCGTCCGCAGGATCGTCCGCGTGCATCACGGGCACCGTGGTCACGACGCCATCGACCTGCCACGCCGCAGGGCAGCTCCGCGCACCCTTCTCACCGGGCCGGCGAGCGACCGCAGTCCCACGTGCCCGCTCCCCGACGTCGACCGACTCCTGATCCATACCGTCACCCCCTCCCACAACAAACGCCACCATCATTACTATTCAACCCAACGCTTGTACGACTCTATGCCGAGCCACTGACACCCGCTCGTTGTTCTGCTCGCCGCGTAACCCAGGGCCGGTCGATCAGCCCGACGTCGTCACGACCATGCCCCCGCAGCGACGAGCCCGCGCTGCTGCCGGCCGACCACGTCTCGACGGGCGGCCAACCACCGCTCGACGAGACCAGGTCAGCACGTTCGTCATCTCGCCGCGGTGGGACAGATCGATCGCAGCGAAGCTGTCCAGGCCCAGGAGGACGCCACGGCTGCGGCAGGGACGCACGGCGGCACGATGTCGTACTGCCCACAGGGCCCGACATGTCGAAGCCCCTTGTGGTTGCATCACCATCACCGTCACGTCACCAGCCGGCGAACACCCTCACCCGCGCTCACCGTGCGCAGTCCCCAGGAGGCCCCATGGAAGCCCGCCCGCAGATCGTGTGCCTGTGCGGTTCGACCCGGTTCGCCCAGGAGTTCAGCGCGGTGAACCGCGACCTCACCCTCGCCGGGACGATCGTCGTCGCACCCGCTGAGTTCGGGCACCCCGGCGACCAGATCACCGACGAACAAAAGACGGCGCTCGGCGCACTGCACCTCGCGAAGATCGACCTCGCCGACCGCGTCCTCGTGGTCAACCCGGGCGGGTACGTCGGGGAGTCCACGCGCCGCGAGATCCGCTACGCGCACCAGACCGGTAAGCCGGTGGAGTACACCGACGCACCCGGCTCCCCCGTCACCCCGTGACCACGGCCCACCCGTGATCACAGCCCACCCCGTGACCCCACCTCACCCCCCGGCGGGATGCCGCCACCGCCACACCAGCTTCCGCAGCTCGTCGAACCACAGCACCGACGACGCCATCCCCACCGCCACCGCCCAGTGCCCCAGGTCCAGTCCGGCGGTGCCGAACGCCACCTGGAGGAACGGCACTTCCACGACGGCCACCTGGAGCAGCACCCCGAGCACGATCGCGCCCCAGAGCCAGCGGTTCACGAACATCCGGTGGAAGGCACTCGTCGTCTCGGAGCGAGAGTTGAGCACGTTGAAGAGCTGGGCCAGGACGAGGGTGGTGAACCCGGCGGTGCGGGCCACCGTGAGGTCGTCGCGCCCCTCGACCAGGCCGCCGGGCAGGAAGATGTCGATGGTCAGCAGGGTGGCCACGCCCATGACGAGCCCGATGCTCAGCACGCCGGTCCACATGCGGGCGTCGATGATCCGCTCGTTCGGACCGCGCGGCGGCCGGGCCATCACGTCGTCGGTCTCCGGGTCCACACCCATGGCGAGCGCCGGCCCGGAGTCGGTGACGAGGTTGATCCACAGGATCTGGGTGGCCAGCAGCGGCACGACGACGGCCTCGCCCCCGGCGGCCCCCTCCAGGCCGACCACCCCGGCCAGCACCACGCCGAGCAGCACGGTGCACACCTCGCCCATGTTCGAGGAGAGCAGGTAGCGCAGGAACTTCTTGATGTTGTCGAAGATGATCCGGCCCTGGCGCACGGCCGCGACGATCGTGGCGAAGTTGTCGTCGCCGAGGATCATCTTGGCCGACTCCTTGGTCACCTCCGTCCCCGTGATGCCCATGGCCACGCCGATGTCGGCGGTCTTCAGCGCCGGGGCGTCGTTCACGCCGTCGCCGGTCATGGCCACCACGTGCCCGTCGGCCTGGAGCGCGTCCACGATCTGCAGCTTGTTCTGCGGGGCCACGCGCGCGTAGACCGAGACGCCGCGGGTGGTCTCGCGCAGCCCGGCGGCGTCCAGGGCGTCCAGCTCGGTGCCGGTGACGGCGCGGGCGCCGGGCTCCACGATGCCCAGGTCGCTCGCGATCCGGGTGGCCGTGACCGGGTGGTCGCCGGTGATCATCATGACGCGGACGCCGGCCCGGCGGGCCTCGGCCACCGCGGCGGCGACCTCGGGCCGGGGCGGGTCGATGATGCCGACCACGCCCAGGTAGACCAGGTCGGACTCGTGCTCCTCCAGCCCCTCGGGCCCCGTGTCCTCGGGGACCCGCCGGTAGGCGACGCCGAGCGTGCGGTACGCCTGCCGGGAGAGGCGCTCGACGTCGGCGAGCGCCTGGGCCCGCCGGTCGTCGTCGAGCAGGACCGTCTCGTCGCCGACCTGGATGTCGGTGCAGCGCGGCAGGAGCACGTCGGGCGCGCCCTTGGTGACGAGCGCCCACGCGCCGTCGCCGGGCGGGTCCACGAGCGCGGACATGAGCTTGCGCTCGGAGGTGAACGGCACCTCGCCGCGCCGCTCGAACCCGGCGACACGGTCCACGGTGCCGGCGAGCTTGTGCGCGGCCACGAGGAAGGCGGCCTCGGTGGGGTCGCCCTGGACGGTCCACTCGCCGTCGGACTCGAGGAGCTGCGCGTCGTTGGCCAGGGAGCCGCCGCCGAGCACCATGACGGCCTCGCGAGTGAGCCGCTCGTCGGTCAGGGGCAGGGCCCCGCCGTCGCCGTCGGGCACGCTCGCCTCCCCCTCCGGCCGGTAGCCGACGCCGGTCAGCGTGACCTCGCCCGACGCCGTGACCACCCGCTGGATGGTCATCTCGTTCTTGGTCAGGGTGCCGGTCTTGTCCGACGCGATGACGGACGCCGAGCCGAGCGTCTCGGCGGAGTGCAGCTTCTTGACGACGGCGTTGCGTCGCGCCATGGCCTGCACGCCGACGGCGAGGACCACCGACAGGATCGCGGGCAGGCCCTCGGGCACGGCGGCCACGGCGAGCGAGACGCCGAGCAGCAGCACGGTCACGAGGTCGGCCGGGGTGCGCACCTCGTTGACGACGGCCGCCAGGACCATCACGACCACGGCGATGCCGATCACCGTGAGCCCGAGCACCCGGCTGACGTGCGCGATCTCCCGCTGCAGCGGGGTGACCTCCTCCTCGGTCGAGTCGAGCAGCCGGGCGATGTCGCCCATCTGGGTGCTCATGCCGGTGGCCACCACGACGGCGCGCCCCACGCCCTGGGCCACGGCCGTGCCCTTGTAGACCATGTCGAACCGGTCGCCCAGCGGCGCCGGGGCCGCGAGCGCCGCGGCGTCCTTGAGCACCGCCTCGCTCTCGCCCGTCAGGGAGGACTCCTGGACGCGCAGGGCGGTCGCGCTCAGCAGGCGGGCGTCCGCGCCGACGGCGTCCCCCTCGGCCAGGACGAGCACGTCACCGCGCACCAGCTCGGCCGACCGCACGGTGACCCGGCGCCCGTCGCGCAGCACCGTGGACATCGCCTCGGTCATGGTCCGCAGGGCCGCGACGGCGTTTTCCGCCTTGCTCTCCTGGACCAGGCCGAGCACCGCGTTGAGCACCACGATGGCGGCGATGACGACGGCGTCGACGGGCACGCCGTGCGCGTCCTCGACCCACCAGACGGCGAGCGAGATGGCCACCGCGACGAGCAGCAGCGCCACGAGCGGGTCCTGGAACTGGTCCAGCACCTTGCGCCACAGCGGCACGGGCGGCCGCGAGCGCAGCTCGTTGGGGCCGTCGGCGGCCAGGCGGCGGGCGGCCTCGGCCGCGGTCAGCCCGGTGGCGGGGTCGACGCCGAGGTCGACGGCGACGTCGTGGGCCTCCCGGACCGACGGGTCCGGGGCGGGCATCGGGACGGACGGCGGCGGGACGCGCTGCTGCGAGGTGGCCACAGTCGATCATGCCTCGACGGCGCCGCGTGCGCGCGGCTCAGCAGGGCCGATCAGCAGGACCGATCAGCACGGCGGCTCGTACGCGAGGTCGGGCAGCACCCGCGCCCACTGCTGCCGGGTGATCGGGTGCCCGGTCCCGGAGCAGAGGCGCTCCAGGGCCGCGTCGGCGTCGAGGCCCCAGAGGTCGACGGCGCCGTGGTCGGTCCGCACGGCGAGCACGTCCTCGCCCACGAACCCGACCAGGTCCTGGGTCGTGTCCCCGACGGGGATGCTGAGGTCGAGGGTCGGGGCGTCGTCCGCCAGCCGGTAGACGCGCAGGGTCCGGTCGCGGCCGAGCGTGGCCAGCCGCCCGCCGCCCGCGCTGACGGCCAGGTCGTTGACGTCGCCCGAGTCGGTGATCGTGGACCGGGCCAGGAACTGGTCGCCGACCACCCGCCAGGTGCGCACGCTGCTGTCCCGGGCGACGCTGGCCAGCAGGCCGTCGCCGGTCACGGCGAGCCCGGCGACCTGGTAGGTGTGGCTCTGGTCGACGGCGACCTGCACCGGCGTCCCGTACGCGGTCAGGTCCCAGAGCTCGATGGTCGACGAGAGCGTGCCCGCGACGGCCAGGACCGGCCGGCCGGGCAGGAACACGAGCGACGACCCGGCCGTCGGCACCTCGGCGACGGGCTGGGGGCTGTCCGGGGCGGTGAGGTCGTAGAGGGCGACCGGGCCGTCGAACCGCGCGACGGCGAGCAGGTCGCCGTCGGACCGGAAGGCCAGGTCCGTGGGGACGCCGGACGGCCACGTGGCGACGTGCCGGGAGTGTGCGCGGTCGGTGAGGTCGAAGACGTCGAGCGCGCCCTCGCTCGCGATCACCAGGGTGTTCCCGTCCGGGCCGAGCCGAGCCAGGACGTCGCCGAAGAAGGTGTCGGCGTCGGGTCCGGCGGCGATGTCCACGGGTATGCGGGCGAGGGGTTCCGGGCGCAGCGGGTCGGTCAGGTCGGCGACATAGAGATCCCCGTCGACCAGGCCGGCCAGGGTGCGGCCGTCCGCGCTGACGTCGAGGTCCGCGCGGGCGGCCGGGACCGACGCCCGGGCGCGCTGCTCCAGCGGGTCGGCCAGGTTCCAGAGGCGGACCGTCCCGTCCTCGGCGGCGACGTCCGCCCCGGCGTCCGACCCCGGCGTCGCGACCGCCAGCGCGCCCGCCCCGGGCGCGAGGGCGACGGCCTTCGCGTTCATGGCGTCCCAGGCCGGCAGGCGGAGCTCCACGAGCAGCGCGGGCTCGTCCGCGACGTCCCACACCCGGGCGTACCCGCCCTCCCCGACGACGGCGACCCGCCCGTGGTCGCCGTACGCGAGGACCGAGACGTAGCCCTCGTAGTCCAGCGGGAGCGGCAGCGGGGTGGGGTCGCGCAGGTCGCCGGACGGCGCGATCTCCCAGCGCACCAGCGTGCCGTCCGTCTCGGCGACCAGGTGCCGGCCGTCCGGGGCGACGTCGAACGTGCGCACCTGGGCGACCGGCTCCCCCGCCCGCTCGACCGCCGCGGGGTCGGTGACGTCCCAGACGGCCGCCGTGGCGTCCGGGCCGAGGCTGCACCCGACCGCGAGCAGGTCGCCCGAGCCGGCGAAGCCGACCTGGTGCGCCCCCTCCTCGGCGGTGCACGGCCGCCAGGTGGCCACGGGACCGGCCGGAATGCCAGCGTCGGCCCCGCCCGCCCCGCCCGTCCCGTTCGCCCCGTCCGCCCCGCCGAACTCCCACAGCCGCACCGTCCCGTCGTCGAACGCGGCGGCCAGCGTGCGGCCGTCCGGGGCGACGTCGAACGCGTCGCCGCGCGACGGCGCAGCGAGCCGGGCCCGCTCGGCCGGCGCGCGCGGGTCGGTCACGTCGGTCACCACGATCTCGTCCCCGTGCCCCAGGACCAGCAGCCCGGGCGTCACGAAGCGCGCGGCCGGGATGCCGTCGCGGCTCTCCATCGACCAGTCCGACAGGACCTCCAGGCTCTGCGCGTCGTACAGCCACACGTGCGCGACGATCTCCGGGTACAGCGGCGTCTCGGTCTGCCCAGAGCGGGCGACGACGAGCAGCGAACCGTCGTCGGAGTACGCGAGGGCGCTGGCCTGGGTGGTGAGCTCCCGGGGGATCTCGTCGCCGGAGACCACCGCGGACCGCGCCTGCGGCGTGGGGGCGAGCCGGTAGGCCGCGGCGAGGAGCTGGCGGGCCAGGCCGGGCTGGGTGTCCCGCACGGCGCTCGCCTCGGCGACGAGGGACCCGGCGAGGGCCTTGTCGCGCTGCTCCAGGGCGCTCGTCCGTTCCGTGGCCGCCCAGGCCGCGGCCAGCACGGCGAGCAGCGCGACCACGGACAGCCCCGCCCACATGGCCCTGCGGAAGCCCTGGGCCCTGCGGTGCTGGGCCACGTCCTCGCCCAGCAGGTCGTCCTTGGCCCGGCCGTGCAGCGGGGCCGCGAGCGTGGCGACCGCGTCCAGGAAGACCGAGTCGCGCAGGCTCAGCCGCCCGGGCGGCACCTCCAGGTCGACCCACTGCGGCTCCTCGGCGAACCAGCCGCGCAGCGCCCGGGGCAGCGCGGTAGTCCGGTCCCAGTCGAAGTCGCCCGCGGCGTCGTCCCAGACGATCTCGCCGCCGGTGCGCACGATGAGGACCGGACGCCGCGGCCCGGTGCGCCAGTGCTCGATCTCGCGCCCGACCCACCAGGACGCGGCCGCCCCGGGCGACGCCACGAGGATCAGGAACCGCGACGTGTCCAGCGCCTGCCGGATCGTGCTCCACAGGCCGTCGGCCGGGTCCAGCGCCCGCCGGTCGCAGAACACGCGCAGCGCCCGCAGCCGGTTCCACGGCCGCGCGAACAGGTGCAGCCCGTCCCGCAAGGCCGGCCCGACCGCGCCGTCCGCGTCATGGCTGTAGGAGACGAACGCGTCGTAGCCGGCGTCAGGCACGCCCCCAATATACGGATATGCCCCATTGACGCGCCCGGCGACTCACCGCGGGTCCGCCGGGACCAGCACCTCGCCCATGTCCCCCTCGCGCCACTGCGCCAGCACCCGGTGGAAGGCGACCGGCCCCGGGCTGTACGACGTCGGCGCGCCGCCCTTCCGCGTGCCCTCGCCGTTGTAGTACCCGGGCGTGCACTCGGCGAGGAACGCCGAGTTGTCCTGCCCCTCGCCCGCCTGGGCGATGGTGGCGGCCCAGGCGTCCTGCGCCGCTTCCGTGGGTTCGACGTACCGCGCCCCGGTCTTGGCGGCGCGGGCGACGACGGCGGCGATGTGCCCGGCCTGCTCCTGCAGGATGTGCACGAAGTTCACCGAGTTGGCGTTCTGCGCCGCGCCCAGGTGGAACAGGTTGGGGAACCCGTGGGTGTAGAAGCCGTGCAGCGTGCGCGGGCCGCGCGCCCAGGCGCCCAGCAGCGGGGCGCCGCCGCGACCGTGGACCGGCAGCGTGCCCGAGACCACGCCAGAGACGCCGACCTCGAAGCCGGTGGCGAAGATGACGCAGTCCACCTCGTACTCGTCGTCGCCCACCACCACTCCGGTCTCGGTCATCCGGGTCACGCCGCCGTGGTCCGCGGTGTCCACGAGCGTCACGTTCGGCCGGTTGAACGACTGCAGGTACTGGTCGCTGAAGCCCGGCCGCTTGCACATGTACCGGTACCAGGGCTTGAGCGCCTCGGCGGTGGCCGGGTCGGTGACCACCTCGTCGACCCGCGCCCGGATCTGGTTCATCTTGACGAAGTCGGCCAGCTCGTCGAGCCGCTCGCGCTCGGCCGGGTCCAGGGTCGTGTCGACGGCGCCCGTGATCATCTGGCGCTGCAGCCGCGCGGTGCCGGTCCAGCCGTCCCCCGTCAGGTCCTCCGCGACGTCCTCCCCCGCCAGGATTGCCAGGAAGTTCTCCATCCGCTCGCGCTGCCAGCCCGGCTTGAGGCCGGCCGCCCACTCCGGGTCGGTGGGCCGGTTGTCGCGTACATCCACCGACGACGGCGTCCGCTGCAGCACGTACAGGTGCGCCGCGTCCCGGGCGACGTGCGGGATGGCCTGCAGCCCCGTGGCCCCGGTGCCGATCACGGCGACGCGCTTGTCGGCGAGGCCGGTCAGGCCGCCGTCCGCCGTGCCGCCCGTGTACCCGTAGTCCCAGCGGCTGGTGTGGAACGTGTGGCCGCGGAAGTCCTCGATGCCCGGGATGCCGGGCAGCTTGGCCTGCGAGAGCGTCCCGGAGGAGACGACGACGTGCCCGGCCCGGAAGGCGTCACCGCGGTCGGTGCGCACCAGCCACTCGTCGGCGTCGTCGTCCCAGCGCAGCTCCGTGACGCGCGTGTGGAAGGCGGCGTCCCGGTACAGCCCGTAGTGCTCGGCGATCCGCACGGCGTGCTGCCGGATCTCCTCACCGGGCGCGTACCGCCACCTCGGCACGTACCCCGTCTCCTCCAGCAGCGGCAGGTACACGTACGACTCGATGTCGCAGTGGATGCCCGGGTAGCGGTTCCAGTACCAGGTGCCGCCGAAGTCGCCCGCCTCGTCCATCATCCGCAGCGACTCGACGCCGGCCTCACGCAGCCGGGCGCCGGTGAGCAGGCCGCCGAACCCGCCGCCCACCACCAGCACCTCGACCCGGTCGGTCAGCGGCTCCCGCTCGACCCGCTCGGTGTACGGGTCCTTGGCGTAGTAGCCGAACTCCCCCGCGGCGCGCCGGTACTGCGCCGCGCCGTCCGGCCGGACGCGCCGGTCCCGCTCGTGGCGGTACTTCTCCCGCAGGGCGTCCGGGTCGAACCCGAGGGCGGCAGTGGCGGCATCGGTCGTGGCTTCGCTGGTATCGGTGCTGGTCAGATCGGACAAGGCAGGGCCTCTCGTCAGCGGTTCGGCGGGTGTCCCCCGCCGACCACATGAAAACGTACATCCATGTACGTTTTCAACCCCTCCTCCTGTGGCATCCCGCACGGACCGGGCCGTTACCCTCGGCCCATGGCGGTAGAACCCACGCGTCGCGACGCCGCGCGCAACCGCGACCTGCTCGTGGCGGCGGCCCGCCGGGTGTTCGCCGAGCGCGGCCCGGACGTGCCGCTGGAGGAGATCGCGGCCGAGGCCGGCGTCAGCCGCACCACGCTGCACCGCCACTTCGAGAACCGGAAGGCACTCGCCTCGGCGGTGCTGGAGCACAACGTCACCGACATCGAGGCCAGGGCGGCCGCCCTGGCCGACGCCGACGACGGCGCCGAGCGGCTCTTCCACTTCCTGCTCGACGTGCAGTTCGAGTCCCCGTGGCTCGCGCGCGTCGTCGCGGACGGCCGGATGCCCGGCACCGCCGACCTGGCCGCCCGGACGGCGGCCGCGCTGGACCCGCTGCTGGACCGGGCCCGGTCCCGCGGCCGGGTGCACCCCGGCGTCGGCACCGGGGACGTGCTGCTCACGCTGCCCATGGTGATGGCGGTGCAGGCCGCGGCTGCTGCGGCCATGGACGGCGCCGCGCAGGCGCCGGCCCGTCTGGGCACGACGCGGGCGATCCTGCACCGGGGCCTGTTCACGACGGAGCCGCCGACGGCGGGGTGACGGTCACCCGTCCGTCGACGGGGAGGCGGGCGGCGACGCGCGCGGGAACCAGCCGTGCACCACGCTGCGCCACGCGTCGTGGAAGGACCGCCCGATGATGCGCCACTCGTGCCAGGTCAGCGCCAGGATCAGGGCGTCGAGCAGCACCAGCGCCACGACGCCGACGCCAGGACTCAGCACCAGCTGGACGATCTGCACGGCCAGGAGCACGCTGAGCGCTCCCACGGCCCACGGGTACACCCGGCGGGACCCCGCCAGCAGCGCGGCGACGATCACCACCTTGACCACGCCGTGCAGCAGCAGGAACAAGCCGCCCGCGAGGGCGGCGCCGTGGTCCAGCCCGGCCGCCTCGTTCAGCAGCACGTGCGCCACGAGGTCGTGCGGGTCCTCCCGCAGCTCCTCCGCGACGGCGGCCCGGGTCAGCGCGAGGATCCGGTCCTGGTGCAGCACCAGCAGCGCGGTCCCGGCCGCCAGCTCCACCAGGCCGTCCAGGCCCTTGACCAGCACGCCCAGCACGAAGGCCGTCTCGACCAGCAGACGACGCCGCACGGGTTCCATGGCTCACCACTCTGGTACCCGGGGGCGCGCAAGACCAACGGGCCGGCGCACGACAGGTGAGTCGTGTGCCGGCCCGTCCGGAGCCCCCTGCGGTCGAGGGCGTCGCCTAGTAGGCGGCGGCCTCGGTCTTGCGCTGCGGCCAGAGCGCGATGGCCAGGCCGGCCAGGACGCTCAGGGCGTGCAGCCCGTTGTCCGCGGCGTTGATGTTGAGGAAGTTGATCTCGGGGTTGCCCACCGCGAACAGGCCGTACACGAACGCGGCACCGTACCCGGCCACGAGCAGCCAGCCGAACGTGCGCGCCTTGCCGATGGTGGACCACAGGCTGATCCCGACCACCCCGATCAGGAGGTGCACGATGTTGTGCAGCGGGTTGATGGCGAACCCGAGCAGCGTCTGGCTGTGGTCGTGCTCGGCGAACCCGCTGAACCCCGTCACGAGGAACCCCACGGCTCCCACCAGCAGGTAGACCACGCCGATCGTCAGGGCGAGCCACTGGGACACCCCGCGAGTGCGTGTCGATGACATGGATTGCGTCATGGCGTTACTCCGTTCTGTTCGACGTTCTCGCGGGTGGTTCGGAGCCGAGACAGGTCCGGATGGGGTGGGTTTACGGCGACTTCTGCGCACGGGCGGAAGCGTTGCCGTGGCGAGTGCGCAAAATCGAGGTGAGGGTGAAGGTCCAGGAGTCCCCGAACGAAGGAGAGGACGTCATGGGTATCGACGACAAGCTCAAGAACACTGCCGAGGACGTGACCGGCAAGGTCAAGGAGGCGACGGGCAAGGCCACCGACGACGAGGAGCTGGAGGCCGAGGGCCGGACGGACCAGGCCAAGGCCTCGCTCAAGAAGGCCGGCGAGAACGTCAAGGACGTCTTCAAGAAGAGCGACTGAGCCGAGCCAGCGGCTGAGCAGGACCTCAGGCCTGCTCGACGAGCCCCGCCTCGTACGCGAGGATCGCCGCCTGCACCCGGTTGCGCACACCGAGCCGCGCCAGGATCGTGCTGACGTGCGCCTTGACGGTGCCCTCGGAGAGGTGCAGGCGGGCCGCGACGGCCTGGTTGGCCAGCCCCTGGCCGACCAGGCCGAGCACCTCCGTCTCGCGCGGGGTCAGTACGCCCACCCGGTCGCTCGCCGCTCGCCGCCGGGCGGGGAGCCCCGTGCGGAACCCCGTGATCATCCGGTGCGCGATGCGCGGCGAGAGGTACGCGGCTCCCCCGGCCACCGCGCGCACGGCGATGATCAGCTCGCGCGGGTCGGCGGCCTTCAGCAGGAACCCGGCGGCCCCCTCGTCCAGCGCACGGGCGACGTAGTCGTCCTCGTCGAACGTGGTCAGCACGACGACCGCGACCTCCGGGGCCGCGCGCCGCAGCTCGGCTGCCGCCTCGAGCCCGTCCATGGTCGGCATGCGGACGTCGAGCAGGACGACGTCGGGCCGGTGCCGCCGGGCGAGGTCGACCGCCTGCGCGCCGTCCCCGGCCTCCGCGACGACCTCGATGCCGGGGTCGCTGCCGAGGATGGCGGCGACACCCACCCGGAGCATGGCGTCGTCGTCGGCCAGCAGGACCCTGATCACGCGACCTCCCGCGCGGCCGGGATGCGGGCGCGCACGGCGAAGCCGTCGCCCGCCGGCCCCGCGCCGAACGTCCCGCCCAGGAGCCGGACCCGCTCGGCGAGGCCGAGCAGGCCGCTGCCGCCCTGCCCCGGCTCCGGCGCCGCCGGTCCCCCGGCGTCGGTCACCTCGACCCGCACCGCGTCCTCGTCCCGCCGGACCCGCACGGTCACCGCGGCGCCCGGCGCGTGCCGGGCGGCATTGGTGAGCGCCTCCTGCACCACGCGGTGCGCGGCCTGCTCCGCCAGGCTCCCCGCGCCGCTCCCCGTGAGGCCGGACGCCGCGTCCGGCGCGTCGTCCAGCCGTACGTCCAGCCCGGCCGACGCCGCCCGCGCGACGAGCGCCGCGATCGTCTCGTGCGGCGGGGCGAGCGACCCGTCCCCGGCCGGCCCGTCCCGGAGCGCGCCGAGCGCGCCGCGGAGGCGGTCGGTGGCCTCCATGGCGGTGACCCGGATCCCGGCGACCGCCGCGCGGTCTGCTTGCCGGTCGGCGGGGGCCAGACCCGCGGACACCTCCAGCGCCCCGGCTCGTACCGCGATGAGCGCGAGGTCGTGCCCCACCAGGTCGTGCAGCTCGGTCGCGATCCGGGCCCGTTCCTCGGCCCGGGCGCTCCGCGCGACGAGCTCCTGCTCGCGCTCGAGCCGGGCCACCCGCTCGGCCGCGAGCCGGGCGAGCTCCGCCTGCTGGCGTCGGTTGCGACCCGCCAGCCACGGCGCCACGACGAAGACGGCCAAGAGCATGGCCCCGGTAGCGGCCGTGCCGACGTCCACGACCGCGAGCGACGCCGCCAGGACCGCCGCGCCGGCCAGCAGCCAGGCGGTACCGCGGGCGCGCAGGTGCCGGCCGTGCAGGTAGGCGAGCGGCGCGAGCGCGGGGAAGACGAGCTGCCGCCAGAGCGGCAGCGCGTCGGCCCCGATGCTGTTCAGGACCGCGACCGCCGCGAGGGCGGCCAGGCCGACGCCGCCGACGACCTCGTGGCGGTCGGGGCGGTGGTCGGTCACGCGGCCGACCCTACCGGGCGGAGTCGGGGCAGTCCCCGGAGCAGTACCCCGAGCCGGGCGCCGAGCACGCCCAACCCCGCCAGCGCCGCCACCAGGAGCATCAGCACCGCGGGCAGCCCGAAGTAGAGCAGGGAGGGCCACGGGAAGGTGCGGCCGCCGGTGAGGAAGGACGCGAGCGCCGGCAGGAGCGCGAGGACAACGGCGGGGAGAGCGAGCCAGACCAGCCGCAGCCCGGTGACCCACCGGGCCCGGCCCGCGCGGCGCGCGGCCCAGCGTGGTGCGCGTCGTATACCGACGGCGCCGAGCGCGCCGGAGGCGATCAGCAGGGCCGCGAGCCCGAGGTCGAGGGTCCGGGACCCGGCCGGGGGCTCGGGGTCCTCGCCCCGGGTCAGCGCGACCAGCCCGTCCAGCGCGGTCTGCGTGACGTCGGTGAGCCCCGCGCCGTTGGTCAGCACCGCGACGCCGTACCCGGTCGCCGGGTCGATCCACTCGACGGCCCGGTACGTCATGACGAAGCCGGAGTGCCAGCGGGTCCCGTCGTCCTCGGTGTGCCACCCGAGGCCGTAGTCGCCGACGTCGGAGGGCGTGTGCATCGCGTCCAGGCCGGCGGCGGAGACGAGCTGACGGCCGTGCCCCGTCTGGCTGATCAGCCAAGGTCCCAGGTCTGCGGCGCTGGTGATGACGCCGGCGCTGCCGGTGTCGTCGAACCACCGGGGCTCGGGGCGCGGGACCCACCAGCCGAACAGGGAGTTGTACCCGTCGGCGGGCCGGACGACGTCGTCGCGGGTGGCGCTGCCGGTCATGCCGAGCGGCCCGAACACTCGCTCGGCCAGGAAGTCGCCGAAGTCCTGGCCGGAGGCCACCTCCACGAGGCGGGCGGCGACGTCGAAGTTGACGTTGCAGTAGGCGTAGGTGGTGCCCGGGTCCGCGGCGAGGGCGTCGTCGTGCAGGCGGGCGACGTAGTCGGTGCGGGACGTCGCCTCGGCCAGGTCGGCGACGTCGACGCTGGTGTCGGCGAGCCCGGAGGTCTGGTCCAGGAGCTGGCGGACGGTGATGTCGTCGACCCGCGGGTCGGCCATCCGCAGCTCCGGGAGCTGGTCTGTGACCGATCCGTCGAGGTCGATCTTCCCGTCCTCGGCCAGGATCACGACGGCCGTCGCGGTGAAGGACTTGGTGACCGACGCGATCCGCATGGGCGTGTCGGCGGTGACCGGGGACCCGTTCGCGTCGTGCCCGTACCCGGCGGCATGGACCACCTGGTCGTCGTGCGTCACCACGGCGGACAGGCCGGGCACCCCCGAGGCCTCAGTGAGGTCGGCGAGGTAGGTGTCGATCGCCTCGGGGGTGGGCGCGGCGGGCGGCGGCGCCGCGGTGGCCGGCGCGATGCCGGCCGTCGCGATGCCCAGCGTCAGCAGCGCCGCCGCGAGATGCCTGGTCAGGGGTGTGCGTTCCATGTCCGGCACGCTAGGGAGCGGCGGGCCCCGGGCACATCTGTCAGGTGTCCGGACCACCCCTGACGAAAGTCAGGGCCGCCAGCGTCGCGCGCGCCCCCGCCTGGTGCAGCGAGCCGAGCGCGTCGAGGTAGGCCGCGACGAAGCGCGGCTCGGTCACGAGCGACCCGAACAGGTCCGGGCTGCGCAGGAACGCCACGGCGTCGCCCCGCTGCGAGCGGGCGAGCGGCACGAGCCGGTCCGCGAGCCGGTCGACGACGTCGATGGGCGCGCCCTGCTCGTCGGTCCCCTCGGCGTACCGGGCCCAGCTCGCGACGATCGCCGCCGACCGCACGATCTCGCCGCCGGTGCCGAGCTGCTCGCGCACGATCGGCACCAGCCACTTCGGGATGCGGTCGGAGGTCTCGGCGCACAGCCGGGCGAGCGTGTCCCGCACCTCCGGGTTGCCGAACCGCTCCACCAGCGAGGTCTTGTACTCGTCGAGGTCGACGCCGGGGACCGGCCGCAGTGTCGGCGTCGCCTCGCGGTCCATGAAGTCGCGCACGAACCGCGCCAGGGCGGGGTCCGCCATCGCCTCGTGCGCGTACCGGTAGCCGCTGAGCCACCCGAAGTAGGCGATGGCCTGGTGGCTCGCGTTGAGCAGGCGGAGCTTCATCAGCTCGTACGGCTCGACGTCGGCCACGAGCTGCACGCCCGCGTGCTCCAGCGGCGGCCGGCCCAGCGGGAAGTCGTCCTCCAGCACCCACTGGAAGAACGGCTCGGCCACCACGGGCCAGCGGTCCGCGACGCCGAGCCGCTCGGCGACCAGGGCCCGGTCCGCGTCCGTGGTCACGGGCGTGATGCGGTCCACCATCGAGCTGGGGAACGCGACCTCGTCGTGCACCCACCGGCCGAGGTCCGGGTCGCGCAGGGCCGCGAAGGCGGCGAAGACGGTCCGGGCCTTCTCGCCGTTGCCCTGCACGTTGTCGCAGGACATCACGGTGAACGGCGGCAGGCCGCGCGCCCGCCGTCGGGCCAGGGCCTCCACCACGTAGCCGAACACGGTGGCCGGCACGGCCCCTGGCCGGGCGTCGGCGACGACGGCGGGCGCCGTCGTGTCGAACTCGCCCGTGACCTGGTCGAACCCGTAGCCGCCCTCGGTGATGGTCAGCGACACGATGCGGGTGTCGGGGTGGGCCATGCGCTCCAGCACGGCCTCCGGGTCGTCCGGCGCGAACAGGTACTCCACGATGCTGCCGACCACCCGCGCGTCAAGGTGCCCGTCCGGGTGCTTGGTCACCAGCGTGTACAGGCCGTCCTGCGCCTGGAGCGCGTCGCGCATCGCGGCGTCGCCGGGCAGCAGGCCGACGCCGCAGATGCCCCAGTCGCGGGCCTCGCCGCGGCGCAGCAGCTCGTCGACCGCGA
The DNA here is from genome assembly GCF_042728455.1 of Promicromonospora sp. NPDC060204. Taxonomy (NCBI): domain Bacteria; kingdom Bacillati; phylum Actinomycetota; class Actinomycetes; order Micrococcales; family Promicromonosporaceae; genus Promicromonospora; species Promicromonospora sp. NPDC060204. Next base: position 30,630 of record NZ_JBHWZO010000012.1, on the reverse strand, counting down.
GCGCCTGGTGCGCGCGGTGGAAGCCACCGACGCCGAGGTGCACGATCCCGACGCGGACGCCGGTGCGGTCGTAGGGCGGCAGGCTGACGGCGGGCGCGGCGGCGCCGGGTCCGGCGTCGGGCAGCGGGACGGCGAGGTCCAGCGTCACTTGATCGCTCCCATCGCCAGGCCGCGGACGAGCTGCTTCTGCGCGACCCAGCCGGCCAGCACCACGGGCACGATGGCGACGGTCGCCGCCGCGGACAGGACGGCGAGGAACTGGCCGCGGCCGTCCACGAAGCTCGTCAGGAACGGCGGGGTGGGGCGCGCCACCTGGGCCGTGAGGAGGTTCGCGAGGAAGAACTCGTTCCACGCGAAGATGAAGCAGATCAGGCCCGCGGCGGCGACGCCGGGCAGCACGATGGGCAGCACCACGCGGAAGATCTCGGTGCCCAGCCGGGCGCCGTCGAGCTGCGCGGCCTCGATGACCTCGCGCGGCACCTCGGCGAGGAACGACCGCATCATCCACACCGCGATGGGCAGGTTGACGCCCACGTAGAGGATGGTCAGCCAGGTGATGTTGTCGAGCCCGCCCACAGACTGGAGCAGCAGGTAGACCGGGATGATCGAGGCCGCCACGGGCATGAACCGGGTGGAGATGAAGAAGAACAGGGCGTCGCGCACGTTGGCGACCGGGCGGATGCTCAGCGCGTAGGCGGCCGGGACGGCCAGCACGAGGACCAGCAGCGTGGACCCGACGCTCGCGCTGAGCGAGTTGATCAGGTACGGCAGCATGTCGCGCGCGAAGACGGCGTCGAACTGGTCGAGCGTGAGGTCGGGGGCGAACGTGGGCGGCACGGTGGCGGCCTGGTGCTCGGGCTTGAAGGCCGTGAACACCATCCACGCCACGGGGAAGAAGAACATCAGCACGAGCACCCAGGTGACCGCGGTGATCAGGGCCCCTCGAAGGCGCGAGGAGGTCATCGGTCGATCCCTTCCGTGGAGAAGACCTTGAAGAGGGTGCGCAGCGCGACGGAGGCGACGACGATCGTGACGAGCACGGTCATCACGCCGTACGCGGCGGCCTCGCCGACCTCCAGGCCGACGAACGCCCGCTCGTAGAGCAGGTAGGACAGCGTCTTGGTGCCGCCCGTGCCGCGGGTCATGATCGCGATCGGGTCGAAGACCTGGAGCAGCATGATCGAGGCCAGCAGCACCGCGATCTCGACGTACTGGCGCAGGTGCGGCAGCGTGATCGAGCCGAACGTGCGCAGCGCCCCGGCGCCGTCGACGGCGGCGGCCTCCAGGACGTCGCGGTCCTGCGCCTGGAGCCCGGCCAGCAGGATCAGCATGGCGAACGGCGTGTACTGCCAGGTCAGCACCAGGATGATCGTGAGCATCGGCAGCTCGGTGTTCCAGGCCACGGGCGGCAGGCCGACCAGGCCGAGGCCCCAATTGGCCATGCCGGTGGCGGCGTCCAGGATGGACCACTTCCACACCAGGGCCGCGGCGGCGGGCATCACGAGGAACGGCGTGATCATCAGGGTGCGGGCCACGCCGCGTCCCACGAAGTTCCGGTCCAGCAGCACGGCGAACAGCATGCCGAGCAGGGTCGAGGCCACCACGGAGGTGCCGGTGACGGCGACGGTCGCGCCGAGCGACGACAGGAACGAGCCGTCGCGCAGCACGGTCACGTAGTTGTCGAGGCCCGTGAACCCGCGGTCGCCGGGCCGCAGCATGTTCCAGCGCTGCAGCGAGTAGTAGATCGTCAGCACGAACGGGATCTGGGTCAGGACGATCGAGGTCGCCAGCGCGGGCCAGAGCAGGGCGCGCGAGACGGCCAGCCGGCGTCGGCGGCCCTGCTCCCCCGTGGGCGTCGCCCGCGGGGCCCGACGGCGCGTCGGGGCGGACATCAGAACGGTCATGGGGGCCCTCCTACTTCTGGGCGTCGCCCGCCTCTTGGGCGAGGTCCTGGGCGCGGTCCAGCACGGGGGCGAGCTCACTGCGGCCCGCGAAGACGTCGGCCAGGTCCTGCGAGACCTGGTTGCCGAGGTCCTGGAACTCCGGGATGGTGACGTACTGGATGCCGGTCCACGACTGCGGCGCCACGCCCGGCTGCTCCGGGTTCACGGCGAGCATGATGTCCCGCGTGATGGGCGCGAACGACGCCGCGGCCTCCTCGTACTCCGGGATCTCGTACGTCGAGTTCCGCGCGCCCGGGGGCACCCGGCTCCAGCCGAGCTCCGTGCCGACGAGCTGGTGGTACTCCTTGCTCGTCGCCCACTTCACGAACTCGAGCGCCGCGTCCCGGTTCTGCGTGGTCTCGGGGATCGCGAGGTTCCACGACCACAGCCAGCCCGACTCCTCGGTCTCGACCACGGGCGCGTGGGCGTAGCCCATCTTGCCCGCGACCTGCGACGACTCCGGGTCCTCCAGCAGGCCGGCCGCGACCGTCGCGTCCACCCACATCGCGGACCGGCCCTGGCTCACGTTGTTCAGGCACTCGGTGAACCCGGTGGAGACGGGGTCGGCCTCCCCCGCGTCCTCGACGAGGTCCACGTAGAACTGGACGGCTTCGGCGAACTCGGGCTGGTCCACCTGCGCGTTCCAGTCGGCGTCGAACCAGCTCCCGCCGAACGTGTTCACCACCGTCGTCAGCGGCGCGAAGACCTCGCCCCAGCCGGGCTTGCCGCGCAGGCAGATGCCGTCGACGTCGTCGGAGTCGACCTCGCGGGCGATGTCCGCGACCTCCTGCCACGTCGGGTGCTCGGGCATCGTCACGCCCGCCGCGTCGAGCAGCTCCTTGTTGTACATGAGCATCGAGGACTCGCCGTAGAACGGGACGGCGTACAGGGAGTCGTCGACGGTGAGCGCGTCCTTGACCGGCTCGAACAGGTCGTCGACGTCGTAGTCCGCGTCGGACTCGAGGTCGCCCGTGAGGTCGGTGAGCCAGCCGTTCTGCGCCCAGATCGGCACCTCGTAGGAGCCGACGGTGACGATGTCGTACTGCCCGCCGTCGGTCGCGACGTCCTTGGTGACGGCGTCGCGTAGGTCGTTCTCCTCCATCTGGATGAAGTTCACCGTGATGTCCGGGTGCTCCTCCTCGAAGGCGGACTTCAGCTCCTCCATGTCCTTCATCTGCGGGTTGTTGACGGTCGCGAGCGTGAGCTCGACCGGACCGCCGTCCTGTCCGGCGGCGTCGCCGTTCCCGCCGCCTCCCGCACCGGCGCAGGCGGTCAGCGCCAGCGCGAGCGCCGCGGTCGCGAGGCCGGCGGGCGCGGCCTGGCGGCGCGCAGTTCTCGTGAGCATCATTGCTTCGACCCTTCTGGTCACGTCGTCGTGAGGTGTCGTGGTGCCGCACATCGTGGGCCGGGCCGCATACCGGGTCAACGAGGGTGAAACCCAAACGGTCAGCGAGACTGTGGTATCGCACAGCGCGGTGGGGTCCGGGGGCCCGACGGCGGGGGCGGGCGCGGCTCACGCGGGGCGCCAGGGCCGACGCCGGGGTCCGTTCTGCCCGGTTCTACACCGCGCCGTCGCCGGGGAAAACGCATCCCGCACCGGGCACGAACTGCTGGTCCCGAGGGGTCGACCGGTCACCCGCTCAGACCTGGACGATCTCCGCCCCGGCCGCGTGGAACGCGCGCGCCCGCGCCGCGCCGAGCTGCGTGCCGGTGATCATCGCCTCGAAGTCGTCCAGGCCGGCGAACCGCACGAAGCTGGTCACGCCGAACTTGTGGTGCGCCCCGATGAAGATCCGGCGCCGGCTCACCTCGATCGCGGCGGCCTTGACGCTCGCGACCGCCGGGTCGGGCGTCGTCAGGCCGTCCTCGACGGTCACCCCGTTCGCGCCGATCAGCCCGAGGTCGAGGCGGAAGGTGCGCAGCATGTCCACGGCGGCGCCGTCGACCACGCCCAGGGTCTTGCCCCGCACCCGCCCGCCGATGATGATCACCTGCACGTTGGGCCGGGCCGACAGCTCCGTCGCGACCGGCAGGGACGCCGTGACCAGCGTGAGCTCACGGTCGGTCGGCAGGGCGCGCGCCGCGAGCAGCGGCTGGAACCCCTCGTCGACGAAGATCGTCCGCGCCTCCCCCAGGCGCCGCGCCACCTCGGCGGCGATCCGCGCCTTCTCCTCCGGGAAGCTCTCCCGGCGCTGGGACAGCGCCGTCTCGAACGAGCTGGTCTCGACCGGGAAGGCGAGCCCGTAGCTGCGCCGCACCAGGCCCTGCGCCTCCAGCTTGCGCAGCTCACGGCGCACGGTCTCCTGCGAGACGGACAGCATCCGGGCCGACTCGCTCACCTCGATGCGGCCGCGCCGCCGCACCAGGGCGAGCAGCTCCGCGGACCGCGCGGCCTGCCGGACGGCGCTCGCCGGCACCGCACCGGACGCGTCGAGCGCCATCGCCTGCTCCCGTCGTCGGGCTCCTGGGCCCCCGATTCTGCCGCTTGCCGCGACATCTCGGAACCCCCGGTCGCAGGTCAGCCCGCCAGCAGCGCACCCCGCGCGGCGCCCGCGAGCGCCTCGGCCAGCTCCTCGACCCGCTGCGGGTCGGCCGGGATCTGGGGCGTGGCGACGCGGAGCCAGGCGGGGCGGGGCGGCGTGGCGAACGTGCGCGACGACGGCGTGAGCACCATCCCGCGCGCCCCGAGCTCGACCAGGGCCTCGTCCTCGTTCTCGGCGCGCAGCCACACGACGAGGCCGCCCGGGGGTGTCGCGGTGCGCACGTCGCGCGCGGCGAGCGCCCGGGTCAGGTCCCGGCCCCGGTCCGCGTACCAGCGGCCGGAGTCCGTCACGAGGCTGCCGACGCCGGGGTTGGCCAGGAGGTACGCGAGCGCGTTCTGCAGGATGCGGCTCTGGGCGAGGATGCCGTGGCTGCGCAGGCGGCGCACGCCGAGCACCACGTCGCGCGCCCCGCCGACGACGGTGGTGCGCAGGTCGAGCCCGAAGGCGCGGCAGAAGGACGTGATCCGCACGACCCGACCGGGCAGCAGCTCGCCGAGGCTGAGCGGCCGCACCGGGGCCAGCGGGCCGAGCACGTCCTCCTCCAGGACCCAGGCGTCCGGGGCGTGCTGCGTGAGCACGTCGGCGAGCTCGGCGAGCCGCGGCGCGGTGACGGCGCCCTCCAGCGTGAACTCCCCGCCCGGCTGGTAGACGAAGGTGCGCGCGCCGGCGGCCAGGGCGCGCTCCAGCGCGTCGGGGAGCGGGCCGGAGGCGTCGGAGGCGACGCCGACGACGTCGAAGCCGACGGAGCGCAGGTTGCCGATGGTGCCGGAGACCGCGGGCTCCTGGACGGCGATCAGCCCGCCCGGCGCGGTGGCCGCTTCGGCGGTGAGCAGCGTGGCCTCGCCGGCTCCGCTGACGGTCACCCACTCGGCGGCGTCGAACGGCCAGTCCTGGCGCACGGCGTCGAGCAGCGCGGGCGTGATCGCCTCACGGCGCAGCGAGTTGGTCTGGGGTTCGCGCAGGCTGTGCGCGAAGGCCTCCAGCAGGTCGGGCAGCCGGTCGGTCGTGGGGTGCGCGGACGAGAGGTCCACCGAGGACCAGCCGTCGAACACGGGCGGCTCCCCCGCGCGGGGCCACAGGGGCGCGCTGGCGGGGCCGGCCACGATGGTGCCGCCGCGGCGCCGGGTGGTGACCAGGCCGCGGTCGACCAGGAGCGACCAGGTGCCCGCGATGGTCGAGCGGCCGAGGCCGGAGGCCGTGGCGACCTCCTCGATCGTGGGCAGCCGGGTGCCCGGTGCGAGCACGCCCTGCTCGATCCACGCGGTGAGCTGCTCGGCGAGCGCCGGGCCGGACAGCCCGCGCACCGAGGCGATCAGGTCGGACGGCGTGCCCGGGGTGGCACTCGCGGCGTCGGGTCCTGTGGTCGTCATCGCCCCTCGTCAGTCTGTTCCGGAACTTATCATCCAGATGTATATCAGGCGAGCGCAGGGTCGCGCGACCACCTTCCATCCGCGCGCAGCCATTGTCTCACCAGGCGGACGGCACGGGGATCGGCTTGGAGCGATCGGCCCGCCGTGGTTAACGTCTACCCGTGATCATGAATCTTCCATCACATATGGGTGTGGTGGACACGGCCGACCGGATCCGCTCCGGTCGCGAGAGCGCGCGCTCCGTCGCGGAGCATGCCCTCGCGCGGGCGGACGCCGTCGACCCGGCCGTGCGGTCCCTCGTGTGGCGCGACGACGCCGCGACGCTCGCGGACGCGGACGCCGTCGACCGCGCGCGGGCCGCCGGCGCGGACCTGCCGCCCTTCGCCGGCGTGCCGATCACGGTCAAGGACACGTTCGCGGTCGAGGGCCAGCCGTGGACCCGCGGCTCCCTCGCGATCGACGAGACGCCCGCGCCGTCGACCGACCTGCTGCCCGCCGCGGCGTTCGCGGCCGGCTTCGTCCAGCTCGGGCGCGCGGCCACGCCGGAGCTCGCCATGACCACCTCCTGCGAGAGCCCGCGCTCCGGCGTCACGCACAACCCGTGGGACCTGACCCGCTCGCCGGGCGGGTCCAGCGGCGGTTCCGCGGCGGCCGTGGCCGCCGGCATCGTGCCCGTCGCGCTCGCGAGCGACGGCGGCGGCTCCCTGCGGGTCCCGGCCGCGTTCTGCGGCCTGGTCGGCCTCAAGCCCGGCCGCGGCCTGCTCCCCCAGCGCGTCCAGGGCTGGGAGGGCGGCGCCACCGAGGGCGTCGTCACGCGCACCGTGGCCGACACCGCCGCCGTCGTCACGCACCTGGCCGCGCCCGACCCGTTGGCGTGGTCGCGCGGCCCCGCCGCCCCGGACTACCTCGCCCTGCTCGACCACGCGCCCGGCCCGCTGCGGGTCGGCCTGCTCACCCGCTCGTTCGACCCGCGCATCCAGGTCGACGCCGCGTGCGTCGCCGCGGTCGAGGACGTCGCCGCCGTGCTCCGCAGCCACGGGCACACGGTCGTCGCGCTCGACGCCCCGGAAGAGGGCGCCGAGCTCATGGACCTGTACCCGGGCGTCGTCATCCCGGCCTGGCTGCGGCAGACGCCGCTGGACCACCCCGAGCGGCTCCAGCCGTACATCCACCGCGTGATGGACCGGGCCGACACCCTCGGCGCGGCCGACTACGTGCGCGGCGCCGTCCGGATGCGCGCCCTGGCCCGCACGGTCACCGAGGCCCTGTTCGGCGCCGCCGACGTCATCCTCACCCCCACGACCGCGACCCGCGTGCCCGAGACCGGCGTCGTCCTGGACGAGCTGACCCGGCAGGCGCCGTCGCGCGACTCCGTCGTCTACGAGCGCACGCTCGCGTTCACCACCGTGCCGAGCGTGCTCGGCACCCCCGCCCTCACCCTCCCCACCCACCTGGACGACGACGGCCTGCCGCTCGGCACGCAGCTCGTCGCACCGCAGGGCGGCGAGGCCCTCCTGCTCCGGCTCGGCGCCGTCCTGGAAGGGCACTACGCCTGGGACCGCCGCCTGCCGCCCCACCACCACGAAGGAACGAGAACACGATGACCTCCCGCTCCACGCGCCGGACCGCCCGGCCCCTGACCCGCACCCTCGCCGTGACCACGGCCCTGGCCCTGACCGGCTCGCTGGCCGCCTGCTCCGCGGACGACGCGGGCGGCGACGCCGCGGACGGCGACCTGTCGGGCCGCACCCTCAAGGTCGCGGTGTACGCCGGGTCCTGGGGCGAGTCGTTCGCCAAGGCGTTCGTCGAGCCGTTCGAGGAGGAGACCGGCGCGACCGTCGAGCTCGTCCCCGGCGGCCCCGCCGACTGGCTCACCGCGCTGCGCTCCACCAAGGGCGGCACGCCCGCGTACGACGTCGTCGCGTTCACGCCCAACGTCATCCCGAGCGCGGTGTCGGCGGGCGTCGTCGCCGAGCTCGACACCGCCCGGATCGAGCAGTTCGACCAGCTCAACACCGTGCTCGCCGAGCAGAGCAACGTGGGCGGCACCCAGTACGGCGTCCCGCTGACCGTGGGCTCCACCGGCATCGCCTACCGCACCGACAAGGTCGACGAGCCGCCGACGGACTGGTCCGACCTGCTCGACCCGGCCTACTGCGGGCACGTGGCCGTCTCGCCGCTGACGTTCAACACGGGCGTCGAGTTCGTCGCGGGCCTGATCAACGAGGCCGGGGGCAGCATCACGAACCCCGACGACGTCGACGCCGCGTTCGAGCAGCTCGAGACCCTCAAGGACTGCGCCTCCACCTTCCCCGCCGACGGCACGAGCGTCGAGACCGCGCTCTCGAACGGCGACGCCTGGGTCGCGGCGCACTGGGACGGCCGCGCGTTCGTGCAGCAGAACGCGGGCGAGCCCATCGGCTTCGCCTACCCCGCCTCGGGCTCCGTGGGCGCCCTGACCTCCCTGTTCGTCACGCAGGGCACGCAGGAGGAGGAGCTCGCGTACACGTTCCTGAACTACGTGGCCTCCAGCGAGTACCAGCCCGTCTTCTCGGAGGGCACCTGGTACGCCGCCTCCAACGACCAGAACGAGTACCCCGCGCAGTTCGACGAGCAGATCACCAGCGGCAAGGGCGCGTACGACGACTTCGTCTGGGTCGACTACGAGGCCATCACCCCGCAGCTCCCGGACCTGCAGGCGCGCTGGCAGGAGATCTTCGGCTGATGACTGCGACCCAGGGCCGCGTGGAGATCCGCGGGCTCAGCGTCGGCTACGGCGGGCCGCCCGTGCTGGAGCTCGACGAGCTGACGATCGAGGCGGGCGAGTTCCTCTCGGTCCTCGGCCCGTCGGGCTGCGGCAAGTCGACGCTCCTGTCCGTGCTCGCGGGGTTCGTCGCGCCGACCAGCGGGACCGTCGCGATCGACGGGCAGGACGTCACGCACGTGGCGCCCAACCGCCGCGAGACGGGGCTGGTGTTCCAGAGCTACGCCCTGTTCCCGCACATGACGGTGCGGCGCAACCTGGAGTACGGGCTGCGCACGCGGCGCGTGCCCCGCGACGAGCGGGCCGAGCGCGTGCGCGACGCCCTGCGGCTGGTCGACCTGGTCGACTACGCGGACCGTTACCCGCAGCAGCTCTCCGGCGGCCAGCAGCAGCGCGTCGCCATCGCCCGCGCGCTGGTCACGCGGCCGCGGGTGCTGCTGCTCGACGAGCCGCTGTCCAACCTCGACGCCAAGCTGCGCCGCCAGATGCGCCACGAGCTGCGCGAGCTGCAGCGCGAGGTCGGCACCACCACCGTGTTCGTCACGCACGACCAGGCGGAGGCGCTCGCGCTGTCCGACCGGGTCGCGCTGCTCGCGCACGGCGACCTGGAGCAGCTCGGCACCCCCGAGGAGCTGTACCGCACCCCGCGCACCCGGTTCGCCGCGGACTTCGTCGGCGCCGCGAACCTCCTGCCGGTGGCGGACGGCGACGGCGGGCCCACGGTGCTGGGACGGCCGGTCCGGCTCGGCTCCGCGGGCGCGACCGTCGCGCTGCGGCCCGAGCACGTGCGGGTCGTCGAGCCGGGCGGGGACGCCGCCGCGGCGACCGTGCTCTCGGTGGGCTTCGCCGGCGAGCGGTACGAGTACCGCGTGCGCACCACGGACGGCACCGAGCTGCTCGCGAGCCCCGCGGACGGCGGACGCCGCTTCGCCGAGGACGAGAGCGTCGGGCTCACGTGGTCCGACGACGCCCTCCTGCCGCTCGGGGCGGCCTGACGTGCCGGCCACCCGCTCCCGCTCCCGCGACCTGCGCGGTCACGTCGCCGCGATCGTGCCCACGGCGTTCGTCGTGGTCGCGTTCCTGCTGCCGCTGGTCGGGCTGCTCCTGCTGAGCCTGCGGCCCACCGACCAGATGAACAACGTGCTGCCCGGGTTCACCGGCGCGCAGTACGCCGAGGTCTTCGGCACGCCCTACCTGTGGGGTTCGGTGGTCGAGAGCCTCTGGCTCGCCGTCCGGGTCAGCGTCACGTGCCTCGTCCTGGCGTTCCCGCTCGCCTGGTACCTCGCGCGGTCGACGTCGGGCGTGGGCAAGTCCCTGGTCTTCGTCATCACGCTGTCCCCGCTGCTGACCAGCGAGGTCGTGCGGTCCTTCGGCTGGCGCGTGGTCATGTCCGGCGAGGGCCCCGTCAACGTCACGCTCCAGGCCCTCGGGCTGATCGACGAGTCCCTGCCGCTGCTGCGCTCGCCGTGGACGGTGTTCCTCGCCGTCGTGCACGTGCTCCTGCCGTTCGCGGTGCTGGCCCTGTCCGCCTCGCTCGGCGCGATCGACAACCGGCTGCTGCAGGCGTCGGCCGACCTGGGCGCGTCCGCGCTGCGCACGTTCCGCTCCGTGGTGCTGCCGCTGGCCACCCCGGGCGTCGTGGCGGCGACGGTCATCGTCTTCTCCCTGAGCATGGGCGTGTACGTGACGCCGCTGCTCGTGGGCGGGGCCAACCAGTCCCTGGCCGGGCTCCGGATCCAGACCGAGGCCATGGTCGCCTTCGACCAGCCGCGCGCCGCCGCCCTGAGCTTCGTGCTCCTGGCCGTCACGCTCGCGGTCTGCGGCCTGATCGGCCTGCTGGGCCGGTTCGCCGAGAGGGGGCGTCGTGCCTGACCGTCGTGTCGTTCGCGTCACCGGCGCCGGCCGGGCCCGCGCCCGCCGCGCGCTGACGCTCGTGCCCGTGGTGCTCGTCTGCGCCTTCCTGCTGCTCCCGCTCGCCGTCGTCGCGCTGAGCTCGTTCAACGCCGGGAACAACTTCCGGTTCCCGCCGTCCGGCCTGAGCCTGCGCTGGTACGCCGAGGTGTTCGGCTCCGCGCAGTGGCTCGACTCGCTCGGCTACTCGTTGCTGCTCGTGCTGCTCGTCGTGCCGGTCGTCGTGGTGCTGGGCACCCTCGGCGGGTACGCCGTCGGCGCCGGGAACTTCCCCGGCCGGCGCGCGCTCGGCCTGCTGTTCCTGTCCCCCATGGCGGTGCCCGGCGTGATGGTCGGCCTGGCGCTCCTCTACCAGCTCCAGCGCACCGGCATGGTCGGCTCGGCGCAGGGCCTGTGGCTCGCGCACCTGGTGGTGACCTTCCCGTTCTGCGTGCGGGTCGTCGCGGTCAGCGCCGCGGCGCTGGACCCCGCGCTGCCCCGCGCCGCGCGGTCGCTCGGGGCGTCGCCGCTGCGCACCTTCCTGACCGTGACCGTGCCGCTCATGCGGCCGGGGATCGTCGCCGGGGCGTTCCTCGGCGCCGTCATCTCGCTCGGCGAGGTCGCGGTGTCCGTGCTGGTGGCGGGCGCCGGCGAGGCCACCGTGCCCGTGCGCATCTACTCCGCGGTGCAGGTCCAGCTCGAACCCACCGTCGCGGCCGTCTCCACGCTCCTGCTGCTGGTCAGCGTGGCGACCATCGCCGTGCTCGACCGCACCGTCCACGTATCGAGGTTCCTCTAGCCCATGTCATCCCCCGTGGCTGTCCCCGCAGGACGCCGTCGCTGGCGCATCGGTATCGACGTCGGCGGCACGTTCACCGACCTGGTCGCCGTCCCCGGCGACGGCGCCTCGTGGTCGCTCGCCGACGCGATCACGCACAAGGTGCCGAGCACCCCGCACGACCCCTCCGAGGGCGTCGAGACGGGGCTGGCCCAGCTCCTGGCGCGCGGGATCGCCGTCGACGACGTCGCGGCGGTGGCCCACGGCACCACGATCGGCCTGAACGCGATCCTGCAGGGCCGCGTGGCCCGGGCGGCGCTCGTGACAAGCGCGGGGCACCGGGACGTGCTGCAGATCGCCCGCGCGCGGATGCCGCGCTCGTTCGACCTGCACGCGACCCCCGCGCGCCCAGTCGTGCCGCGCGAGCACGTCCTGGAGGTGGCGCACCGGTTCGCCGCGGACGGCGCCGCCGTCGGCACCGGGGTGGACGACGCCGAGCTGGACCGGCTCGTGGAGCGGCTGACCGCCGTCGCGCCCGAGGTCGTGGCCGTGAGCCTGGTGGGCGGGTACGCGGCCCGCGAGGCCGAGCAGCTCCTGGCCGACCGGCTGGCCGCCGCCCTGGACGTCCCGGTGACGTCGGCTGCCGCGGTGTGGCCCGAGGCCGGCGAGTACGAGCGCACCACGCTCGCGCTCCTGGACGTCCAGATCACGCCGCTGATGACCGGCTACTTCACCGCGCTGCGCGAGCGCCTGCGCCGCCTGCAGGTCGACGCCCGGGTCTACATCACCACGTCGAACGGCGGCTCGGTCTCCATCGAGGACGCGATCCGGCGTCCCGTGCAGACGGTGCTCTCGGGGCCGGCCGGCGGAGTGTCCGCCGCGGCGACCGCGTGGCCCGGCACGGACATGGTCACCGTGGACATGGGCGGCACCAGCAGCGACATCGGCGTGCTGCGCGGCGGCCGCCCCGTGCTCACCACGACCGCCACCGTCGGACCGCACCCCCTGATGACGCCCGTGGTCGAGGTGTCCGCGATCGGCGCGGGCGGCGGGTCCGTGATCAGCGCCGACCGGTCGGGCGCCCGGGCGGTGCTGCGCGTCGGCCCGGCGAGCGTCGGCGCCGTGCCCGGCCCTGCCGCGTACGGCGCGGGCGGCACCCAGCCCGCGCTGACCGACGCCTACGTGCACGCCGGCGTCATCGACCCGGCTACGTTCCTGGGCGGCACGTTCCCACTGCGCGCGGACCTCGCGACGGCGGCGCTGGCGCGGGTCGCGGACGAGCTTGCGGAGGATGCCGGTGCCGACGGCGTCACCGACGCCGCGCTGCGTGTCGCGTCGGTCGGCATGGCCGCACGCCTGCGGACCGTGCTGGCCGCGCACGGCGAGGTGCCCGAGCGGTACACGTTCGTCGCCTTCGGCGGGGCCGGCGGCACGCATGCCGCGCTGCTGGCCGACGAAGTCGGCGTCCGCCGCGTGCTCGTCCCGGCCGCGGCCGGGACCTTCTGCGCGCTGGGCGCGGCGATCGCCCCGATCCGGCGCGACGTCGCGCGCACGGTGCGCACCGCCGTCGTGCCGGAGAACCTCGACGCGCTGACGGCGGCGTCGGCCGGGCTGGAGCGCGAGGTGCTGGACTGGCTGCGCACGCAGGACGTCGCCGCGGCGGGGACCGTGACGCTGAGCGCCGACCTGCGGTACGCGGGCCAGCCGACCACGCTGGAGGTGGTGCTCGCGGAGCGGCCCACCGAGGCGGGCGCGACGGAGCCGCTGCGCCTGGAGATCGGGCCGATGCTGCGCCGCTTCGCCGAGCAGCACGAGCGGGTCCACGGGTTCGCGGACCCGACCGCGACGGTGCGCGCCGAGACGCTGCGGGCGAGCGTCAGCGTGCGCCTCGGCGAGGTGCGGTCCGGGCACGGGGGCGCGGCGTTCGTGAAGACCGGCGCGCGGGACGTGCGGTACAACGGAACGCCGCGTCCGGCGAGCGTGCACACGCTCGGGTCGGACGGCGAGGCGTCGGTGACCGGCCCCGCTGTGATCGAGAAGGCGGACACGACGGTGCTCGTGCCCGCCGGGTGGACCGCGACGAGCGACGACGGCGGGAACCTGCACCTGGTGCGGGACTTTGCCGGCTCCAGTGCCGAGACCGGTATCAAGAACGAGGAGGGCTGAGCCGTGCTGACGACGGTCGAGAAGGACGTCGCCCACACGCGGCTGCAGGCCGCGGTCGAGGAGATGTGCCTGACCCTGCGACGCGCGAGCCGCAGCCTGTACGTGCGCGACGCCGCCGACTTCGCGTGCGCCGTGGCCGACCTGTCGGGCCGGTTCGTCGCCTACCCGCAGGACGTCGGCGTCTCCGGCTTCGTGGGGCTCGACCTGACCCCCGCGATCGAGGCCGCGACCGCGAGCGGGCCGCTGGCGCCCGGCGACGTGGTGCTGACCAACGACCCGTACCTCTCCGGCGGCCTCTCGACGCACCTGCCCGACGTGCACGCGATCGCGCCGCTCTTCGACGGCGACGAGCTGGTCGGGTACGGCTGGGCGTTCGTGCACGTGTCCGACGTCGGCGGGCGCGTGCCCTCCTCCGTGAGCGTGCTCAACGACTCCGTGTTCGCCGAGGGGCTGCGGATCCCGCCCCTGCGGTACGTGCGCGCCGGGACCGTGGTGCCCGAGGTCGAGGCGATCCTGGCGGCCAACTCCCGCACGCCCGAGGCCAACCGGGGCGACCTGCACGCGATGCTCGCCGCGCTGGACACCGGACGGCGGCGGGTCGGCGAGCTCACCGCCGACCTCGGCCCGGCCGGGTTCGCCGACGTCGGCGCCTTCGCCCGCGAGCAGAGCGCGGCCCGCGCCCGCAGCGCGCTGCGCGCGCTCGCCGACGGCACCTACCGTTTCGAGGACTACCTCGACAACGACGGCGTCAGCGGCGTGCCGCTGCGCGTCGTGGTCACCGCCACGGTCGACGACGGCGCCGTGCACCTCGACCTGACCGGCACCGACCCGCAGGTCGAGGCCGCGCTGAACATGGTGACGTTCGGGCGCGCGCACTCGTGGGTGGTCACGCGGCTGTTCGCGATCGTCGGCACGCTCGACCCGGCCGTGCCGCTCAACGGCGGGCTGATGGACGTCATCGGCTTCACCGCGCCGGAGGGCACGCTGCTCAACGCGACCGGCACCGCGGCGACCGGCGTGCGGCACGCTACGACGTCGCGCGTGAACGACGTCGTGTCCGGAGCGCTGGTCCAGGCCGCCCCCGAGGTGCTGCCCGCGGCGTCCAGCGGGCTGGTCGTACCCGTCGTCTTCGCGGCGGCCGACGGGTCCCGCGTGGACGTCGTCGAGCCGATGGTCGGCGGCACCGGGGCGCGGCACGGCGCCGACGGCGCGGACGGGCGCGACTCCGGCATCTCCAACCTGTCCAACAACCCGGTCGAGACCGTCGAGGCAAACGTGAGCGTGCGCGTGCTGCGCTACGCCCTGCGCGCCGACTCCGGCGGCGCCGGACGGTGGCGCGGCGGCTCCGGACTGGAGCTGGAGTTCGAGGCGCTGACCGACGGCGGGCTGCTGGCTCGCGGGCTGGAGCGGCTGCGCTTCCGGCCCTGGGGCTTCGCGGGCGGCCGGCCGGGCGCGCTGACCGAGCTCGTGGTCAACGAGGGCCGCGCCGACGAGCGGCGGCTGTCGGTCGTCGACGTGCACCCGCTGCGCGCCGGCGACCGCGTGGTGCTGCGCACCTCCGGCGCCGGCGGCTACGGCGACCCGCTGGAGCGGGACGAGGCGGCCGTGCTTGCCGATGTGGCGGCGGGGCTCGTCAGTCCTGGTGCTGCGCTGGAGGCGTACGGGGTCGTGGTGCGCGACGGCGTGCTGGACGCGGCCGCGACCGCGGCGGAACGGACGGGGCGTTCCGTTTCGGCGGCCGGTGCGGCGCACTCCCTCGGTCCCGAGCGCGAGCGCTGGGAACGGGTCTTCCCGTCCGCGCTCGCCGACCGCCTCGACGTCTACCTGCGCACGCTGCCGACGACCACGCGCGCGGCGCGGCGCCGGGAGATCCTCGGGGGCATGCTGGCCGGGCTGCCCGAGCGCTTCCCCGGCGTGGCCGCGTCCGAGGAGGCGCTCGTCGCCGCGGAGCGTCAGTTCGCGGATGCCGTGGCGGACGTGACCGGCGCAGCGTGAGCGATGCACACGCGGTGCCGTTCGACGCCGTGATCGTCGGCGGCGGACCGCGGGCCGTCGCCGTCGTCGCCCGGCTCGCCGCCCGGCGTCGGCCGGACGCGCCCTGGGGCGCGGCGCCCGACGGGACGCTGCCCGTGCTGCGGATCGCCGTCGTCGACCGGGTGGAGGTCGGCGCCGGGGCGACCTGGCGTACCGACCAGTCGCCGCTGCTGCTGAACAACACGTGGGCGGCGCGCACCACGGTGCACGCCGACGCCTCGACGCCGATGACCGGGCCCGTCGTCGCCGGGCCAGACCTCGTCGACTGGGCGCGCGCTGCGGCGTCGGACACCGAATCCCGTCCGGACACCTGGGCCTGGGACGAGGCGCGCGGGCTCGGCCCCGGTTCGTACCCGACCCGGCGGCTCCAGGGCGTCTACTACCTGGGCCAGCTCGACGAGGCCGCGCGGCGCGGGAGCATCGAGGTGGTACCGGTGCACGGCACGGTCGTGGACGTGCGCGCGGCCGGGTCCGGCCTGCGGGAGGTGGTGCTCGCGGAACCGGCCGCCGCGAGCGCCTCCGCTCGCCCGGCCGCCGCGAGCGCCGTCGTCGAACCGACGATCCTGACCACCCCCGTCGTCGTGCTCGCGCAGGGCATGATCCAGGCCCGGCGCTCCGCTCGCACCGAGCGGTTCGCCGACGCCGCCCGCGCGCATGGCCTGGTCTACGTCGAACCCGGCATGCCCGCCGAGCGCGACTGGGCCGCCGTGCCCGCCGGCGAGGACGTGCTGGTCGCGGGGCTCGGCGCGAACTTCTTCGACGTGCTCGCGCTGCTGACCGTGGGACGCGGCGGCCGGTTCGTCGACGCCGGTACCGGTGCGCCGACCGATGCCTCCGGCAGGCCGTGCGACGACGGCGGCGCCGACGGTCCCCACGCCGGCGACGCCCTGCGCTACGTGCCGAGCGGCAACGAGCCGCACCTGCTCGCGGGATCGCGGCGCGGACTGCCGTACCGGGGCAAGGGCGCGCTCGCCGACGGGCTGCCCACGCCCTACGTGGCGCGGATCGCGACGCGCGAGCGCTTCGCCGCCCTGGCGGCCCGCGCGGGCGGGCGGCCCGTGCTCGACCTGGCGCGCGACGTCTGGCCGCTGCTGTCCGCCGAGCTGGTGCTCGCCCACCTGACGGCGCTGGCCGAGCACCGCCCGTCCGCCCTGCGCCCGAGCCTGACGCCGGGCGGCCTCGCGGAACTCCTGGAGCAGTCCGCCGACCCGGTGCGCGCAGCAGCCGCCGTCGTCGTCGACCCCGCGGACGCCGTCGACCCGGCGCGCGCGGACCGGCCGCCGCTCGTCGACCCGTCGGCGTGGCACGCGTGGGTCGAGGGCTGGGTCCGCAACGAGCAGGAGTCGGTGTCGTCCCCGCTCACCTCCCCGCGCGCCCGCGTCAACCAGGCCATGGAGACGCTGCGCGGCGAGGTCGCCCGGCTCACGCGGGCGGGCGTCTTCGACGGCGCGTCCCTGGAGGCATTCGGCGAGGGCGTGCTGATCCCGCTCGGCCTGGCGCTCGCCTCGGGCCCTCCCCCACGGAGGACGGCCCAGCTCCTCGCGCTCGTCCGGGCCGGCGTCGTGGAGCTGCTCGGCGAGGACACCCGCATCGAGGTCGAGGACGACGCGTTCGTCGCCCGCAGCCGGGTGCGCGACGCCGTCCGCACCCGGGCGCTGATCGAGACCCGGATGCACCGGGGCGCCGTGAGCCCGACCGACGACCCGCTGCTGCGCGCCCTGCTCGACTCCGGCCGGGCGCGCCGGCACCCCCTGCCGACGGCCGCGGGCGGGACCGTCCCGTCGGAGAGCCTCGACGTGACCCGGGACGGCTGCGCGCTCGTGGACGCCGCGGGCGCCGCCGACGACCGGGTCGTCGTGCTCGGTATCCCCGCCGAGGCCGTGCAACGCGGCTCCGCGATCGGCGCGAGCCCGGGCGTGCCGTCCCCGCTGCTCGCGGGGGCGGACGTCGCGGCGGCGCGGATCCTCGGCGTCGTCGTGCCCGAGGCCGGCCCGTCGGACCAGCTCTAGCCGCTCGCCGCCGTCGGACGCACCTGGCTCGGGGCGTAGCCGAAGCGTCGACGGAAGGCCCGTCCGAAGGACCCCGGGTCGAGGAACCCGGAGCGCTGGCACGCCGTCTGCACGCCGTGCCCCCGTTCCAGCATGCCGTGCGCGAACTCGAGACGGATCCGCCGCACCTCGGACGCGGGTGATCGCCCGACGTCGGCGAACAGGGCCTGCAGCGATCGCACCGAGACGTGCGCCTCGGCGGCCAGGTCGGTCACGGAGAACATGGGGTCCGCGAACCGTTCGTGGATGATCGCGTACAACCCGTCGCGCAGCACTGCCCGCGACCGGGGGCGGGCGGAGGCCGGCGCCGAGTCACGCAGCCGCTCCTCAGCCCTGTGCCGCACGGCGTCGGGAGCGGTGGGCGTGAAGCTCAGGACCGTCGCGCCCGTGTCGTGGAGCCTTCTCGTCGACCAGTGCACCGGGCGTGGGTCCCCCGCACGCGTCACGAACCATTCCTGGCCCTGGTGCTCCAGTCCCTGCGCGCAGATGATCGGACACTCGTCGGGTGGATAAGCGGTCCCGTCGAGCCGGTTGCGGTGGAGCAGCTCATGACTGGGACCGCCCACGAGATCGAGCTCGTTCCGGTAGCCGAGGAAAGAGACCGCTGCCCTGTTCGCGACGACCACGGATCCTTCGGGTCCGATGACCCATAACGGAACGGGAGCCTCACTGACCACATCCGCGAGCAGCAGCCATTCCGCGGCATGCTCCGCGGTGGGTCTCGTCGGGTATTGCGCCAGTGCGGCCATCGGTTCCTCCGTTCTCCCGGGGACGGTACGCGCGGGGCGATCCCGCAGCCGTTGCGCAGACGTTTCACGCTCGTAAAAGGACGTTGCGGCTGCGCTTTCTGCGCATAACCGTTCGCAAACGGCCTGGGAGTGCGGATGCCGGTTCGGTGAGATGAAGGCACACGGGCGGTACCCGACCGCCTCTTTCCGACCGGAGATCAGATGACGACATGGAACAGCACGCGTGAGGCCGCGACGCAGGACGTCCGCACCTCCCTGCGCCGGTCGGGAACGACCTGGGCACAGGTCGCCGAAGAGATCGACCGCCCCCTGCTGTGGACCATCGCCGCGCTCCTGGGTTCACACCCTGTCCCCGCCGACGTCGCCGAGGCGGTCGGCCGGCTGCTCGGCCTTGACGAGGACACCGTCGCCGCCCTCCAGGAGCAGCCGTACCGCCTGAACGGCGACAGCCTCCGCGCGGACCCGACGATCTACCGCTTCTACGAGCTGCTGGACGTCTACGGCCCGGCCCTCAAGGAAGCCATCCACGAGGAGTTCGGCGACGGGATCATGAGCGCGATCAACTGCAACGTCGAGATCTCCCGCCGGGAGGACCCGGACGGCGACCGCGTGCGCGTCATCATCGACGGCAAGTTCCTGAAGTACCAGTGGTGACCGAGCCCTCGATACGGAGCCCCCTCATGTCTTACGTTGCCCCCAAGGACTTCGCGATCCGGATGGTCGACGCCGGCCAGGCCAAGGCGTTGATGTCCACCCGCGACACCCTCATCCGCAGCTACATGGCGGGCGCGATCCTCGCCCTGGCCGCCGCCTTCGCCGTCACCGTCAGCGTGCAGACCGGCCAGCCGCTCGTGGGGGCCGTCCTCTTCCCGGTCGGCTTCTGCATGCTGTACCTGCTCGGCTACGACCTGCTGACCGGGGTGTTCACGCTCGTCCCGCTCGCGTGGCTGGACAAGCGCCCCGGCGTGACGGGCGCGGCGGTGCTCCGCAACTGGGGGCTCGTCTTCCTGGGGAACTTCGCCGGGGCGCTGACGACCGCCCTGCTCATGGCCATCGTCTTCACCTATGGCTTCTCCAGCCCGCCGAGCGAGGTCGGCCAGGCGATCGGTGTGATCGGTGAGGGCCGGACCGTGGGGTATGCGGAGCACGGAGCGGCCGGCATGCTCACCCTTTTCGTGCGCGGAATCCTCTGCAACTGGATGGTCTCGACCGGCGTCGTCGGCGCCATGATGTCCGACAGCCTCGCGGGCAAGGTCATCGCGATGTGGATGCCGATCATGGTGTTCTTCTACATGGGTTTCGAGCATTCCGTCGTCAATATGTTCCTCTTCCCGATCGGGCTCATGCTCGGCGGCAATTTCACGATCGCCGACTACCTGATCTGGAACGAGCTGCCGACAGTGCTCGGAAATCTCGTCGGAGGACTGATGTTCGTCGGGGTCGTGATCTATCGCACGCACCTCAGGACGGCCCCGGAAAGAGCGTTGCGCTAGGCCGTCCCGTCCCGGACGGCCCGGCGGACCGACTCGTCGTGCTCGGCGTGCGCCCGGTGCAGGAGGTCCATCAGCTCGCTCTCGTCGCGGGCCTTCTGCCGGTACTTCTCGCCGAGGTTCTTGATCGTCGTCTCCTCCTCGCAGAGCGCCGCGTAGACCCGGATGCGCTCGGCGTGGTCGGCCGTGTAGCCGAGGTCCAGGTATTCCGTCGCGTGCCGGCGGGCGTTGGCGATCGCCGTCTGCGCCCGCCCGGCCTTGCTCCACAGCGACGCCACCACGGTCACCGTGATCACTCCGAGGATCACCGCGAGGGACAGGCCAGTGCTGATCTCGAAGACCGGTACCGGCTCGCCGCCGTTGATGAACGGCACGTTGTTCTCGTGCAGCGCGTGGAGCACAAGCTTGACCCCGATGAAGGCGAGGATGATGGCCAGCCCGTACGAGAGGTAGATCAGCCGGTCGAGCAGGCCGTCCAGCAGGAAGTAGAGCTGGCGCAGGCCCAGCAGCGAGAACGCGGTGGCGGTGAACACGATGTACACGTCCTGCGTCAGGCCGAAGATCGCGGGGATCGAGTCGAGCGCGAACAGCAGGTCGGTGCCGCCGATCGCCACCATGACCAGCAGCATCGGGGTCAGCGCCCGCTTGCCGTCGTGGATCGTGAACAGCTTGTCGCCGTCGTAGTCCGGGCTCGTGTGGAACAGCCTGCGGGCCACCCGCACCGCGATGTTCTCCTCGTGCCGCGACTCCGAGCTCTCCGGCTTGAGCATGTTGCCGGCGGTGACCAGCAGGATGAGGCCGAAGATGTAGAACACCCACGCGAACGAGTTGATCAGGGCCGCGCCGAGGAAGATGAACCCGGTGCGTGCGGCCAGCGAGAACGTGATGCCGAACAGCAGCACCTTCTGCTGGTCCTCCCGCGGCACGCGGAAGCTCGTCATGACGATGAGGAAGACGAACAGGTTGTCGACCGACAGCGCCTTCTCCGTGATGTAGCCGGAGAAGTACTCCGACCCCGCGGCGACCCCGCCCAGCACCAGCACGCCCACCCCGAAGAGCAGCGCGATCCCCACGTAGATCGAGGACCAGATCGCGGCCTCTCTCAGCCCGGGGACGTGCGCCTTGCGCACGTGGAAGAAGTAGTCGAAGAGGAGCAGCAGCACGATCCCTGCGACCGTGAGCGTCCAGACGAGCGGCGAGACATCCATGCGGCCTGCTTTCGGTCGAGGGACAGAGCCGCTCGCTGCCCGCGACGGTTCGGGCAACGAGGTGGCGGGTGTCCGGACGAGGCGAGGTCTTAGAGGTTACTAGTCGGGGCGGGTCGGTTCTCGTCGAACGCATGGATCTTTTCGACGTCGGGCCGAGCGACGACAACGCGGCGCCCGATCACCGGAGCCGACGTCCGTGTCAGACACGGGTGGTACTCCTGGGGCGTGACGCAGACACCGATGACCGAAGTACACGGCGACCTGCTCGAAGCGGACGTCGACGCCCTGGTGAACGCCGTGAACACCGTGGGTGTGATGGGCAAGGGCATCGCGCTGCAGTTCCGCCGCACCTACCCCGAGATGTACGACGCCTACGCCCTGGCGTGCAAGGCCGGCGAGGTCGCCGTCGGACAGATGCACGTCTGGCCGACGGGTGCGCCGATCGGTCCCAGGTACGTCGTGAACTTCCCGACGAAGAAGCACTGGCGATCGGGTTCCCAGCTCTCGTACATCGAGGACGGCCTCGTCGATCTCGTCCGCGTGATCCAGGAGCTCGAGATCCGGTCTATCGCGGTCCCGCCTCTGGGTGCGGGCCACGGTGGGCTGGACTGGACCGAGGTCCGTCCCCGGATCGAGACGGCCCTCGGCGGGCTGACGGACGTCGAGGTGCGCCTCTACGTCCCGGAGGTACGCCCGGCGGAGGCGTCGTGAGGCCATTCGCGCTACGCCCGAGTCGTGACCTACCGACCCTGGTACGACGCTTTCCCGTTGTGGAAACTCAACCCTCTTGCCCGGTCGGCACAGGCACCCAACAATCGAACGCGACAGCAGGCCGGCCAAGGGGGAACCGCCATGAAGGTGACGACGCTCGCAAGCACGTGCGACAAGAACGACTGCCCGACGATCTACGAGACCGACCGGGGCACGATCCTGGTGCAGGGTGAGACGCCGGCTGACCATGGTCTGACGATTCCGGCGCACGAGACCCTGGTGGAGATCCCTTTGGACCTGATCCGGAAGGCATTTGGTGACCGGTTTGGCGCCTAAGACCCTGGGAGACCTGTTCGATCAGTTTCAGCGCGAAGCCTTCCGGCTGGAGACTCTCGACGACTACAGCCGGTCCGGCAATGTCGACGCCTACCGGTTGTTCCTCGACGGCCAGGACAAGCCCGCCGACTACAACCTGGACTGGCTCGACGAGGTGCGCACCCACGCCGACGCGGGACGGCGCATGTACCGCGTGCATGTTCTTCGCCGGCCGCTGACGCCTTACCTGCGCTTCGAGCTCGGCTGGGGCTACGTCACCAATGCCGCGGCAGGCGAAGAGTTCTTCATCCTCGACGTCACTGACCAGCCGACGCCGCTGCCTGAACATGTCGGCGACTTCTGGCTCTTCGATTCGACCACGCCGGCCCGGTTCAACTACAGCGACGGCAAGTTCGTCGGTGCCGATGTGCTGCCGGACGACCACGGCCCGGAGTACGTCGCCTACCGGGAGACAGCCTTGGCGCACGCGGTGCCGTTCGCAGACTGGTGGGCGACGTACGGCAAGTGAATCGTTCCGAGCTGGGCGCAGCGCTGCGGGCCCTACGGCAGGCCTCTGGCACGGAGGCAAAGTTCGTGGCCCGCAGCTCTGTCATGTCCGCGAGCAAGCTGAGCAAGATCGAGACAGGCAAGCTCTCCCCCAGTGCCGACGACGTCGACCGAATCCTGAGCTCCATCGGTGTGTCCGACGCGGTCAAGGCGGAGTACATGGAGGCCGCTCGTGCGGTGGCAACCGAGGCCACGGCCTGGCGCCTGATCCAACGCGCCGGTCTGCACAAGGCACAGAAGCAGCTGCAAGCCGTCGAGGCCGACATGGATCTGCTTCGGGTGTTCCAGCCCGCACTCGTGCCGGGTCTGCTGCAGACGCCGGAATACATGCGGGCGATCCTGTCTCGGCACGACGACCTCACCCAGGAGACGGTGCGACGCACCATGAGCGCACGGCTCGAGCGCCAGGAAGTCCTCTACGACGAGAACAAGACCCTGCGCTTCGTCATCACCGAACCGGTCCTGCGGTGGCTGATCGTACCGACGGCGGTCATGGCCGGGCAGCTGGACCGACTGATTTCTCTGACTCGGCTGCCGAACATCGACCTGCGGGTCGTGCCGCTGGCCGGCGCTCAGCGGGACATTCCTAACCACGCTTTCGTGGTCCGCGATGACCGCTCCGTGAGCGTGGAGACGGTGCACGCGAAGGTCGTGGTGACCGACCCTCGGGACGTCGCCCTCTACCTCGACAAGTTCGACGGTTTCGCCGAACAAGGCATCTCTGGCGAGGCATTGAAGCCCTTCCTCGAAGGCGTTCGAGACGACCTTGTGCGGCAACGGGAAAGCGACTAGTACCGACCCGAGAACGGCCTCAGGATCATTCCCAGAGCAAGCGCACCTGGGGAGGTCCGACAATGAAAAAGCCACCGGCGGGAACGGCAACGCATCTGATCGCGCTCGACATCGACGGCACGCTGATCGGCCGGGACGACAGGGTGCCGCCCGAGACGGTCCAAGCCTTGGAGCTGGTGCGCGCCAGTGGACATCACGTCGTGCTGGCAACCGGAAGGTCACTTGTCGGGCTGCTCGCTGCCGCCCGGAGGCTGGGCCTCGCCGAGGGATCGGCGGTCTGTTCCAACGGAGCTCTGACAGTACGTCTCGACCGGGACACGCCTTCGGGATACGTGGTGGAGGAGGCTCGCACCTTCAGCCCGGGCCTGGTAATCCACCAGGCGAACCGGCTGTCGCCTGGCATAGATGTCGCAGTCGAGGACGTTGGCTGGGGCTGGCGCGTGAACCACGAGTTCGGACCTGGGCTGCTCAACGGACCGCAGAAACTGACGCCGCTCGAAGATCTCGTGGCAGGACAGGCTTCGCGAGTTGCGCTCCACGCCAACCAGGTCGCCGACCACGCGGATGCGCTCCGTCACCTCGAAATCACCGTGACGCCAGCGGGCCACAGCTGGCTCGACGTCACGGCGCCCAGAACAAGCAAGGCCACAGCACTGGAACAGATCCGTCGTCTGCTCGGAGTCGCACCTGAGCACACCGTTGCGGTCGGGGACGGCCTCAACGACATCAACATGTTGGGCTGGGCGGCACGTGGCGTCGCCATGGGGCACGCACCTGACGCTGTGCGTGAGGCAGCCGACGAGACCACAGGGACGATCGCAGACAACGGGGCACTCCCGATCCTCCTGTCACTGGTCCCAGTCCCCGCACGCCGGCCTGGCTTGTCACAGTTAGGGGCACAGCTCGCCGCAGCCGCCCACACCGCCGCCGAACGTGCGCCGGGCCCCGTCGTGGTCCGGGTCTGGCACGGGTCCAGTCCCGACCTCGCTGGGTGTGAGGTCCACACGCTCCGGGCGGGTCGATGGGTTCGGCACGCGCCGATTCCAGCCGGCAGAGCCTCTACCATGCGCGACGTCGAACGCGCCGCTCGCGAAGCCGGCCTCACCTACCCGCGCGGCGAGGAGGGACGGCGACGTGCCCACTGGCGCACGACCGCACTCAGGCCCGGGGCCAGACCGGCCCAGTTCGAACTCCCACTGACCTACGCCTGACCCGCTCCGCTCGATCAGAGAAGCGTTGCGGTCGATAGCCGACGCCGCACCGGCTCCCGTGCGGTGACCACCTGGCAGATAGATCGCCCGACCACCCTGGTCAGAGCGCCGCCGGCACCCAGGGTTCACCCCGAGTCCCCCACGCAGAAGATCGTCTCGGGGTCGGACGACGCCGCCACCCTGCACTTGTTTGGATGGCCGTCATGAGCGCACCCGACACGGCCCTCGCGGCCCCGACCCCGACCGGCACCGCCCGCCCCCGCTGGCGGTTCATCGACTCGCTGCGCGGCTTCGCCGTGCTCGGGATCCTGCTGGTCAACGCCGTGGACATCACCCGGCTCGGCATGGCCCGTGTGATGGAGGGCGGCGCCCCGGTCCAGGACCCGGTGCTCGACGCGCTCTACCTCACGGTGCAGACCCGGTTCGTGCCGATCTTCATGTTCCTGTTCGGCATGAGCCTGTGGATCGTGCTCGACGGCGCGCGGGCGCGTGCCGAGCGGCCGGTGCTCGTGCTGGTGCGCCGGCTCCTGGCGCTGTCGGTCATCGGCGGGCTGCTGATGATCGCCTACCCGGGCAACGTGCTGATCGAGTACGGCGTCGTCGGACTGCTGGTGCTGCCCGTCGTGGCGTTCGCCCCGCGCTGGGTCACCCTGGCCGGCGGCGCAGCGCTCACGGCCGTGGCCTACGCGATGTTCGGCGGCGGGCTGGCCTCCGTCCCGGGAGTCATCCTGCTCGGCGCGGGCGCCGCCGCCTACGGCCTGCCCAAGGCGCTGGAGTCGTCCGGCCGCGTGGTCGCGATCGTGTTCGCCGCGGCCGCCGTGCTGACCGGACCGGCTCTGTACTGGCAGCTCAGCACGCCCGGCGGCGACCCCCGCTTCTCGACGGCGGGCTCCGTGGCCGGCCTGGTCATGGCCGTGCTGTACACCACCGGCCTGGCGCTGCTCTGGCGCACCCCGGCGCGCCGGGCCATCGCCGCGTTCTTCGAGCCGCTGGGCCGGATGGCGCTGACCAACTACGTGGGCGCGGCGATCGTGGTGGCGCTGACCGCGCTGGTCGTGGACTTCGGCCACATGACCAGCGCGGCGCCCGTGGTGGTCCTGGCCCTGGTGCTGATCGTGGCGCAGTCCCTGCTCAGCCGGCTCTGGCTCCGGCACTTCGTCTACGGGCCCGTCGAATGGCTGTGGCGCACCGCGACCTGGCTCCGGCCCGCGAGCATGCGGCGTCGGGTCGCCGCGACCGAAGGTCAGTAGGCAAATACCTAAAGGGTGTAGGCTGGGTCCATGACCCGCACACCCCTGACGTCCGCCTCGGTGATCGCCGAGGCGGCGGCGCTGGCCGACGAGAGCGGGTTGGAGGCAGTCACGCTCTCGGCGGTCGCCCGCCGCCTCGGCGTCCGCACGCCCAGCCTGTACTCGCACGTCCGGGACCATGCGGCGCTCCTCGACGGCGTCAGCGCCGTCGCCCTGGCGGACCTGTCCGCCCGGGTCGCCGAGGCGGTCGCGGGCCGTTCCGGGCTCCCCGCGCTGGAGGGCCTGGCCGAGGCACATCGCGCGTTCGCCCGGCAGTCGCCGGGCCGGTGGCAGGCGCTCCAGCGCCGGGCGGGGCCCCCGGTGGTCGCCTCCGACGCCGCCCGGTCGATCGTCGCCCTCACCGACGCCGTCCTGCGCGGCTACGACATCCCGGCCGGCGAGCGCGTGCACGTGACGCGGCTGCTCGGCAGCACGATCAACGGCTACCTCGCCCTGGAGCGCATCGGCAGCTTCGACCACAGCGCGCCCGACCCCGAGGTGTCGTGGCGCCGGACCATCGTCGCGCTCGACACCCTCCTGCGGGCCTGGCCCGCCGAGTGAACAAGGAACATCCCATGCTCAGCACACCCCTGACCCCCTCCCTCGTCCACGGCGCGGCCGAGGTCGAGACCACGACCCGCGGCCTGCGTCCGCACCGGCTCCCGCAGTGGGCCCGCACGCAGTTCCCCGACCCGCACCTGCTGATGATGGAGGCCCAGCCCTCCGGCGTCCGCGTGGTCTTCACGACGACGGCGCGCACCGTCGCCCTGGAGACCCACCCCTCGCGGCTCGCCTACCGTGGCGCGGACCGCCCGCGCGGCAGCGTCGACCTCGTGGTCGACGGCGCCGTCGTGGCGAGCAGCCCGCTCGCCGACGGCGACGTGATCGAGTCCGACCTGCAGACCGGTGCCACCGAGTTCCGGCCCGGCCCCTCGCACACCACGATGTTCGACGGCCTGCCCGCTGGCAACAAGCTCGTCGAGCTCTGGCTGCCGCACAACGAGTCGGTCGAGCTGGTCGGCCTGCGCACCGACGAGCCCGTCATCCCGGTGGAGCCGGACCGCCGGGTGTGGCTGCACCACGGCAGCTCCATCAGCCACGGTTCCAACGCGAGCACGCCCACCCAGATCTGGCCCGCCGTCGCGGCGCTCCGCGGGGACGTCGAGCTGCGCAACCTCGGGTTCGGGGGCAACGCACTCGTGGACCCGTTCGTCGCGCGCACGATCCGGGACGCGCCCGCCGACCTGATCAGCGTCAAGCTCGGCATCAACGTCGTCAACCTCGACGGGATGCGGCTGCGCACCTTCGTCCCGGCCGTCCATGGGTTCCTCGACACGATCCGGGACGGGCACCCGACCACGCCGCTCCTGCTGGCCTCGCCCATCTTCTGCGGCATCCACGAGGACACCCCCGGCCCGGGCGCCGTCGACCCGGCCACCCTCGGCACCGACCAGGTGCGCTTCCTCGCCACGGGCCGCCCCGAGGAGGCGCAGCAGGGCAAGCTCACCCTCCGCGTCATCCGCGACGCGCTGGCCTCGGTCGTCGAGCGCCGCGCGGACGACCCGAACCTGCACTACCTCGACGGCACCGCGCTGTACGGGGCGGACGACGCCGTCGTGCACCCCCTGCCGGACGCGCTGCACCCCGACACCGCCACGCACCGGCTGATCGGCGAGCGGTTCGCCGACCACGTGTTCGCTCAGGCGGGCCCGTTCGGGCGGCCCGCCGGCGTCACGGCGCGGGCGTAGCGGCCGGCGCCGGCGCCGGGAAGACAGCCGCCGTCACGAACCGGCCGTCCTCGATCCGCACGGTGAGCTCGCCGCCGTCGTCCGCCACGCGGCGCCTGAGGGTGGCGAGCCCGCGCAGCTCGGGGAGCGTGTCGTCGGCGACGCCGTCGTTGACCACGGTGAGGCCGTGCCCGGTGAGCTCGATGCGGACCAGCGTGGCCCGCGAGTGCCGCAGGATGTTCGTCGTCGTCTCCCGGAGCACCTGCGCCAGGAGGTCGGTCGCCCCGGCGCCGGCCTCTGCCCGGCGGTCCACGCGCACACGCATGCCCGCCGCCTCCAGGAGGTTGCGGGCGTTCTCGAGCTCCGCGGACAGGTTGAGCTTGCGCTGCCCGTAGGCCAGCTCCTTGGTCTGCGCGATCGTGTCGCCCACCAGGGTGTACATCTCGGCCAGCTCCTGCTCCACGCGCGCGGTGTCGCTGTGCAGCAGCTTCTGGGCCAGCGCGATCTTCAGCTTGACCACGTGCAGGGTGTGCCCCTGGATGTCGTGCAGGTCGCTCGCGAACCGCATCCGCTCGCGCACCACCGCGAGCTCCGCGTCGCGCTCGCGCGCCTCCTCCAGCTCCGCCATGACGTCGTAGAACCCCTTGTTGGGGAACATCAGGCCGATCAGCACCACGGTGATCCCGGTCGGGATGACGACGTTCCCGAGCAGCTCGTCCACCCCGGGGTCGGCGGCGCGGGCCAGACCCAGCGCGCCGACCGCCGCCACGTAGGCGGCGATCCCGACCGCCGCCGCGGCGCGGTGGCGCGGGAGCTGGGCGACGCTCATGCCGCCGATGACGGCGAGCGAGTAGTACGCCGCCTGCGGGTCGCCGTCCATCGCCAGCACCCCGTAGGGCCAGACGGCGGCGGCCACCAGGAGGCACGGCAGCGCGACCCGGGTGATCTCGCCGACCGTCCAGCGCTCGAAGGCCACCACCACCGCGACGATGCCGAGCCCCAGGACGACGACGTCCAGGAGGGTCTGCGCCTGGCGCACCAGCATGAACACGCCGACGGCCACGAGTAGCGGCAACATCATCGACAGGTTGAGCGTGCGGAACCGCCGCCGCGAGAGCCGGGTGGCGGAGGGCGACCAGGGGGCCGCGGGGAACGGGCCGCGCCCCGGGCGAGCAGATCCGGCGTTCATGGGTGGGTCTTCTCGTCGATCGGCAGGGGACCCCTCCCAGTATGGTCGCCGCGCGCGGGCGCAGCAGTGACGCTGCGTCATACGTTCCGCCCCGGGATGTCATGGCGCGGACCTGACGTCAGCACACTGGTCCGGGACGCCCGCAGCGGGTGTGCTGGAGGGCATGACGACAACCCCCGCCATCGACATCGACCGACTGAACGTCACCTACGGGGACTTCCACGCGGTCAAGGACCTCTCGTTCCAGGTGGAGCAGGGCGAGCTGTACGCGCTGCTGGGCACCAACGGCGCGGGCAAGACCTCGACCCTGGAGGTCGTCGAGGGGCACCGCCGGGCGACGTCGGGCACGGTGCGCGTGCTCGGCAAGGACCCCGCCGACCGCCGCGCGGTGCGGCCCCGGATGGGGATCATGCTCCAGGAGAGCGGGTTCTCCCCCGACCTCACCGTCGCCGAGACGGTCCGCCTCATCGGGAAGCTGAGCGGCCGGACCGACTCGGCGGAGCGGGTGCTGGGCGTCGTCGACATGACCCGCAAGGCCGACACCCGGGTCTCGCAGCTCTCCGGCGGCGAGAAGCGGCGGCTCGACTTCGCCACCGCGGTGTACGGGCGGCCCGAGCTGGTCTTCCTGGACGAGCCCACGACCGGGCTGGACATCCAGTCGCGCGACGCGCTGTGGGACGCCGTCGAGCAGCTCCGCGAGGACGGGTCCACCGTGGTGCTCACGACCCACTACCTGGAGGAGGCGCAGCAGCGCGCCGACCGCATCGGCCTGATGCACGACGGCGCGTTCCGCCACCAGGGCACCGTGGCCGAGCTGACCCGCACCCTGCCGGCGGCCATCCAGTTCTCGCTGCCGCCGGGTGCGCCCGCGCCCCTGCTGCAGGCCGCGCCACTGGCCGACGGGTCCTACCAGATCGAGACGTTCGACCTGCAGCAGGACCTCAAGCTGCTCCTCGACTGGGCCCACGCACACTCCGTCGAGCTGGTCGGCCTGTCCGCCGCGCCGACCCGGCTCGACGACGTGTTCCGCGCCATCGAGGCCACCCCCGTCCCCGCCTGACCCCGAGCCCCGACTTCGAGATCCGAGAAACGGAAACGACCATGCTCTCCATCGCGCGCAGCGAGCTGACCCAGATCCTCCGCAACCGGGCCGTGCTGATCACCAGCCTGATCATGCCCGTTGCGGCCAGCGTCTTCTTCATCCGGTTCCGGGAGACGTTCGAGCAGATCGGCAGCCTCGGCTACATCGGCGCCGTGATCGTCTTCACCATCGCCGCGTTCAGCCTCTACGCCACCACGGTGACCACCCTGGCCGCCCGTCGTCAGGACCTCTTCCTCAAGCGCCTGCGGTCCACCGCCGCGAGCGACGGCTCCATCCTGACCGGCCTGGTGCTGCCGATCAGCGTCCTGTCCGCCGTCCAGGTGGGCGTGATCCTCGCGGTGTTCGCCGGGCTGAGCGGCGGGCCCGCCGACGTGCCGCTCCTGGTGCTGGCCGTCGTCGCGACGTTCGTCATGATGCTCGCCCTGGGGCTGGCCACCGCGGGGATCACGAACTCCCCCGAGCACGCCCAGGTCACCTCGCTGCCCCTGAGCCTCGGGGTCGTGGCCGTGACGAGCTGGGTGGGGATCACCGGCACGGAGGACCTCACGCTGCTCAAGCGGCTGCTGCCCGGCGGCGCGGCCACGGAGCTGATCGTCAACGCCTGGAACGGCGGCGTGCCGCTCGGCGACTCGCTGCTGCTGCTCGCGCCCACGCTCGCCTGGGTGGTCGTGGCGGTCACGCTCGCCCTGCGCATGTTCCGCTGGGAGCCGCGGCGCTGAGCCGCGGTCCCGCGCACGACGGCGC
>NZ_JBHWZO010000011.1:0-48270 GCF_042728455.1 Promicromonospora sp. NPDC060204 | reverse complement strand
GCTGCAGTCGGTCGCGGCCACGTCGGCCCCGCGCGCGGACGGCGTGCCCGGCCGGTTCAACAACGTGGACATCGCCTACGGCCTGCAGGTCGGCGGCCGGGCGACCGACGTCGCCGTCGTCTCGGACCGGTACAACGACCAGATCCGCTTCTTCGCGATCGACCCCGCGGGGGCCGGAGCCGCGACGCCGCTCACCGAGATCACCGCCCCGGAGCTGGAGTTCCTGTTCAGCCCGGACCGGGAGACGGTCGCCGAGGACCACACCGCGTACGGCCTGGCCGTCTACCAGCCGCGGCGCGGCGGCACGTACGCCGTCGTGACGCAGGAGGGCAGCACCACCATCGCGACGGCGCGGCTGACGACCGGGCCGGACGGCGTGGGCTACACCGACGTCGAGCACCTGGAGCTCCCCGGCGAGTTCCGGCTGCCGGACGGCACCACCTGGGTGCCGTGCGAGGAGCCGGGCGTCGAGCCGCAGCTCGAGGGCGTGGCGGTCGACCGCCGCACCGGCACGCTGTACGCCACGCAGGAGGACGTCGGCCTGTGGCGGGTGCCGCTGCCGCTCGGCTCGGGCGCGCCGCGCCTCGTCGACAAGGTCAAGGACTTCGGCGTGCACGACGCCTACGACCCCGAGACCGAGGAGTGCGCCCCGGTCGACCCGGCGGCGCCGTCGTACGGCGGGACGAACCTGACCGCCGACGCCGAGGGCGTCGACATCTGGTACGGCCCCGGTCGCACGGGCTACGTGATCGTCTCCAGCCAGGGCGACGACACCTACCCCGTCTACGCGCTGACCGGCAGCAACCGCTCGCTCGGCGCCTTCCGCGTGGCGGGCGACGGCGTGGACGATGTCAACGGCTCGGACGGCCTCGCGGTGTCCAACGCGCCCGTCGGGGAGTACGGGTCCGGGCTGCTGGTCACGCACGACGAGCCCGAGACCGGGCCCGACGTCGACCCGGGCCGGGACGCGACGGGCTTCTCGTACGTGCACTGGGGCGACGTCGCGAAGGCCCTCCACCTGCACTGAGATCTGCGTGACCTGGCCGGGCCTGCCGGCCGGCCAGGTCACGCCGCGCTCACGCCGTCCGACGGCGGAGCGTGGCGACTCCCAGCACCACCGCGCCCACGATGAACAGGACGATCACCCCGACGGCGCCGCGCACGCCCGACCAGTCCTCCCCCGCCGCGAGCGACGTCATCGCCTCGATGGCGTAGGTGAGCGGGAAGACCCGCGACAGCCACTCCAGGACCTCGGGCATCTGGTCGCGCGGCATGAGGAGGCCGCAGGTGATGAGCTGCGGGAACAGGATCGCGGGCATCATCTGCACCGCCTGGAACTCGCTCCGGGCCAGCGCTGACGCGGCCAGGCCGAGCGTGCAGCCGAGGATCGCGTCGAGCAGCGCGACCACCACGACGAGCCAGAGCGGCCCGGCCACGTCCATCCCGACCAGCACGGCAAAGCCGACCACCACGCCCGCCTGCACCAGCGCGAGCGTCGCGAACGCGAGACCGTAGCCCGCCACGAAGTCGCCCTTGCGGATCGGCGTGGTCATGAGCCGCTCCAGCGTGCCGGACTGCCGCTCCCGCAGCGTCGCCACGCTCGTGACCAGGAACATCACGATGAGCGGGAACAGGCCCACGAGCATGGGGCCGAACTGGTCGAGCACCTGGGGCTGGTCGTGGAACATCCAGGCGATGAGCCCGATCAGCAGGCACGGCAGCAGCAGGATGAGCGCGACCGTGCGGTGGTCCCCGCGCAGCTGGGACAGCACGCGGCCGGCGGTGGCGAGGGTCAGGGTCATCGCGCGGTCTCCTCGTGCGTCGGGGTGTCGTGCGTCGGCGTGGCGGTGGGGGTCCCGTCCGCCGGGGTGCCGGCGGCCGCGGCGTCGGCCGCGTCGATCAGCGAGAGGAACGCGCGCTCCGCGTCCGGCGCCCCGGTGCTGGTCAGCAGCTCGTCGGGCGTGGTGTCCGCGACCAGGCCGCCGGCCCGCATCAGCAGCAGGCGGTCGCACTGCGTGGCCTCGTCCATCACGTGGCTGGAGACCAGGAGCGTGCGTCCCTCGGCGGCGAGCCGCCGGAACACCGTCCACAGGTCGCGGCGCAGGACGGGATCGAGGCCGACCGTCGGTTCGTCGAGCACGAGCAGCTCGGGGTCGCTGACCAGCGCCGCGGCCAGCGAGACCCGGGACCGCTCGCCGCCGGACAGCGTGCCGACCCGCTGCTTCTCGTGCCCGCCGAGGTCGACGGTCGCCACGGCGGCCGCGACCGCCTTCGCAGGGGACGAGACGCCGGCCAGGGCCGCGAAGTACCGCAGGTTCTGCGCCACGGTCAGGTCGGTGTAGACGCTGGCGTCCTGCGTCATGTAGCCGACCTTGCGGCGCAGGCCCGGGCTGCCCGCCGCGGCGTCGAGCACCTGGACGGTGCCGGTGACCTTGTCCTGGACACCCACGACGGTGCGCATGAGCGTCGTCTTTCCGGAGCCGGACGGCCCGAGCAGCCCGACGACCGATCCCGCGGGGACGTCGAGGTCGAGCCCGTCGATGATCGGCCGCCCGCCCCGGACGACCCGCAGGTCCCGGATGACGATCGCGTTTTTCCTCATGTGAGGAATTGTGCTCCTGCAGCGGCTACCGCGCAAGACCCTCGGCGGCCCCCTCGGCAGCGGAGAGGGTGCCGGTGAGATAGCGCTGGAGGGTGGGGCCCACGAGCCGGGCCACCTCGGCCGGGGCGAGCGAGGCGAGCGGCTCCACCGGGATCAGGTAGCGGGTCAGCAGCACCCCCGACATCTGCGAGGCGACGAGCGCGGTGCGCACCGGGGCGTCGGGCACGGCGAGGGCGCGCATCACCGGCGCCAGGATGGCCGCGCCGATGAACTGCGGCAGCAGCCCACGCAGCTCGGGATCGGACATGACGGCCGGGATGACCACGCGGACGGTGTCGCCGCCGTCGAAGTCCCAGATGCCGATCACCGCCTCCACGAGGCGCTCCCCGAGCGACTCGACCGGGCCGGCGGACACCCGCTCCACCACCTTGTCCGGCTCGATCCCCGCGACGCCGAGCGTCGCCGTCAGCAGCCGCGCCTTGTCGGGGAACCAGTGCCGCACCGTGCCCGGGTCGACGCCGGCCCGCCGGGCCACGGCCCGGAGGGAGGCCGCCTGGTAGCCGTTCTCCACGAACTCGTCGCGGGCGGCGGCCAGGATCTCGGCGCGGGCGTCCTGCCCGGCAGGACGGCGGCCCCGCCGGGGCGCGGGATCAGGTTGGGCCATCCCGTCATTCTCGCCCACCACCCAGAACGCCGAGGTAGAACTGTGGCGAGGTAGCACCGCAGCACAGGTCTGCGGTCCTACCTCGCCACGGTTCTACCTCGGCGAGACGGGGGTCAGCGGGTAGCCGCCGCCCGCTTCTTGTTCCAGACGTCGAACGCGACGGCCAGGAGCAGCACGATGCCCTTGACGATCTGCTGCGTCGACTGGTCGACACCCATGAGCGACATGCCGTTCGACATGACGGCCATGATCAGACCACCGACCATCGCGCCGGTCACCGTGCCGATGCCGCCGGTCACGGCGGCGCCACCGATGAAGCACGCCGCGATCGCGTCGAGCTCGAACATGTTGCCCGCCGCCGGCTGGGCGGCGCTCGACCGGGCGGAGAACACGATGCCCGCGACGGAGGCGAGGAAGCCCATGTTCACGAACATCCAGAAGTTCACGCGCTTGACCCGGACACCGGACAGCTGCGCCGCGGCGAGGTTGCCACCGATGGCGTAGACGTGGCGGCCGAACACGCTGTGCTTGGTGATCAGCGTGTAGGCCAGGACCAGCACGGCCAGGATGATCAGCACGGCGGGCAGGCCGCGGTACGTGGCGAGGTTGTAGGCGAACCACATGACGACGGCTGCGACCACGACCAGCTTCAGCACGAACAGCACCGGAGCCTCGACCGTCTGGTTGTAGGCGATCCGCGCGCGGCGGTTGCGCCACGAGTTGTAGGCGAAGCCCAGCACGCCGATCGCGAAGATGACGAGCGTGAAGGTGTCGTACCCGTACCCGCCGAGCAGGCCGTTGAGGAAGCCCGTGGCGATGCTCGTGTACTCGCTCGGGAACGGCGAGAGCGAGACGTTGTTCAGCACCTCGAGCGTGAGGCCACGGAACAGGAGCATGCCTGCCAGCGTCACGATGAACGCTGGAATCCCTACGTACGCGACCCAGAACCCCTGCCAGGCACCGACCAGGAGTCCCGTGCCGAGCGCGGCGAGGACGCCGATCCACCAGGGCAGGCCGTTCCTGATGACGACGACGGCGGCGACCGCACCGGTCAGGGCGACCACCGACCCCACCGACAGGTCGATGTGCCCGCCGATGATGATGATCACCATGCCGATGGCGAGGATCAGGATGTACGAGAACTGCAGCACGAGGCTGGTGAGGTTCCGCGAGCTGAGCAGCAGTCCGTCGGTGAGCACCGAGAACAGCACGATGATCAGCACGAACGCGATGTAGATACCGCTGGTGCGGATGTTCCGGGTGAGCAGGTCCCGGATGTTGGCGATGCCGGTCATGCCGTCGCCTCCTGCGTCTCCTGCGTGGTCTCCTGCGTCATGAGAGCCATGAGTCCTTCCTGGGTGGCGGAGGGCACGTCGACCTCGCCAGTGATACGGCCGAAGGCCAGGGTGTAGATGCGGTCACAGATCCCGAGGAGCTCGGGGAGCTCCGACGAGATGACCAGCACGGCCTTCCCGGCAGCGACCAGCTCGTTGATGATGGTGTAGATCTCGTACTTGGCGCCGACGTCGATGCCGCGGGTGGGCTCGTCGAGGATCAGCACCTCAGGGGCGGTGTACAGCCACTTGGACAGCACCACCTTCTGCTGGTTGCCGCCCGAGAGCTTGCCCACCTCCACCAGCACGTTGGGGGTGCGGATGTTCATGGACGCGCGGTACTCCTCCGCGACCTTGAGCTCCTCGTTCTCGTCCACGAAGCCGTTCTTGGACAGCTTGCCGAGGCCCGCCGCCGAGATGTTCCGGCGGATGTCCTCGATGAGGTTGAGCCCGTACTGCTTGCGGTCCTCCGACACGTAGGCGATGCCCGCCTTGATCGCGTCCGGCACGTCGCGCACGTCGACCGGCTGGCCGTGGATGTACGCCGTGCCGCTGATGTCCCGCCCGTAGGAGCGGCCGAACAGCGACATCGCGAGCTCCGTGCGCCCGGCACCCATGAGGCCGGCGATGCCGACGACCTCGCCGGCGCGGACGTTCAGGTGCGCCTTGTCGACGACGACGCGCCCGGGCTGGGTCGGGTGGTACACCGTCCAGTCCTCGATGCGCAGCACCTCGTCGCCGGGGTTCGACACGCGGTCGGGGTACCGGTTGTCGAGGTCGCGCCCCACCATGCCGCGGATGATCCGGTCCTGGATCGCGTCGGACGAGGCACCCGCGGTGGCCATGTCGAAGGTCTCGATCGACCGGCCGTCGCGGATGATGGTGGTGCGGTCCGCGATCTCGGCGATCTCCGCCAGCTTGTGGGAGATCATGATCGAGGTGATCCCCTGCTCCTTGAACTGCCGGAGCAGGCCGAGCAGGTGCTCGGAGTCGTTGTCGTTCAGCGCCGCCGTCGGCTCGTCGAGGATGAGCAGGCGCACGTCCTTGGAGATCGCCTTGGCGATCTCGACGAGCTGCTGCTTGCCCACGCCCAGCGCGGAGATGGGCGTCGTGGGCGACTCGCTCAGGCCCACCCGCGCGAGCAGCTCGGCCGCCTCGGCGTTGGTCCGGTTCCAGTCGATGGCGCCGCCCGCCCGGAGGCGCTCGTTGCCGAGAAAGATGTTCTCGGCGATCGACAGGTACGGGACGAGGGCGAGCTCCTGGTGGATGATCACCACGCCCAGCGCCTCGGAGTCGTTGATCGTGCCGAACTGGGCGGTCTCGCCGTCGAGCACGATGTCGCCCTCGTAGCTGCCGTGCGGGTACACACCCGACAGCACCTTCATCAGGGTGGACTTGCCCGCCCCGTTCTCGCCGCAGATCGCGTGGATCTCGCCCCGGCGGACGGTGAGGTTGACGTCCTGGAGTGCCTTGACCCCAGGAAATGTCTTGGTGATGCCGCGCATCTCGAGGATGTCGGTCGGCGCCGAATCGGCCATGCCAGTCCTTGTCGCGTACTTGTCGCCAATAGAGAGGGTGCGAGGCCGGGCCCGCCCGACGGCCCCGTGCCAGGCCGTCGGTCACCCGGAGGTGGCCTGACGGCCTGACAAGGGGTCGGCGGTGTCGAGCCGGTGTCGCGAGGAGGTCAGACCTACTCGTCGACCTGACCGGAGGCGACCTCGTCCTCGGTGAGGTAGCCGGAGTCGATCAGCTCGGCCTGCAGGTTGTCCTTGGTGACGATCACCGTGGGCAGCAGGTACGACGGCACGACCTTCTTGCCGTTGTCGTACGTCTCGGTGTCGTTCGCCTCGGGCTCGTTGCCCTCGAGGAAGGCCGTGGCGGCGGTGACGGCCTGCTCGGCCAGCAGACGCGTGTCCTTGAAGATCGTCGAGTACTGAGCGCCGTCGACGATCAGCTTGGCCGACGACGCCTCGGCGTCCTGGCCCGTGACGATCGGCGTCGCGAGGTCGCCCTTGCCGTAGCCGGCGTTCTCGAGGGCCGTGATGATGCCGCGCGAGATCACGTCGGCCGGGGCCAGCACACCGTCGACGTTCACGTCACCCTTGGTGTACGTGGCCGTCAGCAGGTCCTCCATGCGCTTCTGCGCACGCTCCTGCTCCCAGCGCTGGATGGCGACGGTGTCGAAGTCGACCTGCTTCGACGGCACGACGAGCGTCTTGTCGTCGATGTACGGCTGGAGCACGGACATGGCGCCGTCGAAGAAGAACCCGGCGTTGTTGTCGTCGGGCGAGCCGGCGAAGAGCTCGATGTTGAACGGGCCCTCGGGCGCGTCCGCGGCAGGCTTGCCGTCCTCGCCGAGGATGCCCAGGCCGGTCAGCAGCGAGGTGCCCTGCTGCACGCCGACCTCGTAGTTGTCGAACGTGACGTAGAAGTCGACGTTCTCCGAGTCGCGGATGAGGCGGTCGTAGGAGATGACCGGGATGTCCGCAGCGGCGGCGGCCTCGAGCTGGCTGCCCAGCGCGGTGCCGTCGATCGAGGCGATGATGAGCGCCTCGGCGCCCTTGTTGATCATCGCGTCGATCTGCTGCTGCTGGGTCGGGATGTCGTCGCCCGCGAACTGCAGGTCGACGTCGTACCCGGCGTCCTCGAGACCCGTCTTCACGGCGTCGCCGTCGGCGATCCAGCGCTCGTACGTCTGGGTGGGCATGGCCACACCCACGAGGCCGCCGGCCTCGCCGTCCCCGGCACCACCACCGTCGGCGCCGCCACCCGCACCGGCACCGCCACCGCCGCACGCGGCGAGCGAGACGGCCATCGCGCCCGTTGCCAGCGCGGCCAGACCACGCGTAGCCCACAGCTTCCTTGCCATGACTTCTCCTCTTCGAGTGTTGCCCGGGCAACGTCTCTGCAACCCGGCCGACTTCACTTTGTGAACGCAACAGATTGTGAACGCTCACAAGCCCATTGGTCAAAGTCGCGTCGGCTGAACCCCGCCACGACCCATCGGTGACGGGGTTCACCGTAGCCGTGGTCCGGGAAAAGTAAGGAAGCCTTCTTGAATGGTTACGGCATCGAGACCGTCAACCGTTCAAGACATGTGTCAAGGAAGCGCGGGCTCGGCCGACCCGTCGCGCGGGCCGGCCGGGCCTCACCGGACGCTGCCGAGCGACAGCCCGCCCTGCCAGTACCTCTGCAACGAGAGAAACGCTGCGACCAGCGGAACCACGGACAGGAACGACCCCGTGACGATCAGGTTCCACACCTGCTCGCCGCCCGCGCCGGCGTTCGAGAGGGCCTGCCAGTTGTAGATGCCGACCGTCACCGGCAGCAGGTTGGGGTCCCGCAGGACCGCCAGCGGCAGGAAGAAGTTGTTCCATGTCGCGACTGTCGTCAGGAGCAGCACGGTCACGATCGCCGGCCGCAGCAGCGGGAGCACGACCTGGAAAAAGAGGCGAAGTTCACCCGCGCCGTCGACCCGCCCGGCGTCGAGCACCTCCTCCGGCACCGCGTCCTGGGCGTAGACCCGCACGAGGTAGACGCCGACCGGGCTCAGCAGCGACGGCAGGATCACCGCCCACATCGTGTTGAGCAGCCCCATCCCGCTCAGCAGCACGAAGGTGGGGATCACCAGCGCCGTCATCGGCACCATGACCGAGCCGAGGAGCAGGGCGAAGAACGCCGAACGCCCCCGGAACCGGTACTTGGCGAGGCCGTAGCCCGCGAGCACGGAGAGTGCCGTCGCGCCCACGCCGCCGGCGATCGCGTACACGAACGAGTTGCGGAACCACGTCCAGTAGATGCCGCCCTGGTGCGTGAAGAGCCCCGCGATGTTGTCCCAGAGCGCGAAGTCGGGGCCGAACCAGAGCGCGTCCCCGGCGAACAGGCCGGAGTTCGTCTTGGTGGACGCCACGGCGAGCCACCACAGCGGCACCACGAAGTAGATCGCGAGGAGCACGAGCACCACGTGCGAGCCGAGGCGACGGCCCTGGCCCACCGGGGTCGAGCTCTCGAGTGCCGCGCGGCCGGCCTGGGATCTGGAAAGAAGCGTCGAGGTCGCCATCACTTGAGCCCGCTCTGCTTGCGCGTCAGGAACAGAAACACGTACGAGCCCACGAACACGAGGAAGCCGAGCGCGAACGCCAGCGTCGAGGCGTAGTTGAACTGGCTGTAGTTGAACGCCGTCGCGAAGGCGTACATGTTCGGGGTGTAGTCGGACGGGATGGCACCCTGCGCGGAGGACCGCAGCACCTGCGGCTCCGTGAAGAACTGCAGGGTGCCGATGAGCGCGAAGACCACGATCATCACCATCGACGACGAGATCATCGGCACCTTGATGCGCAGCGCGATCTGGCGGCCGTCCGCGCCGTCGAGCACCGCGGCCTCGTAGACCGAGGGGTCGATCGACCGCAGGGCGGCGTAGATGATGATCATGTAGTAGCCCACCCACTGCCAGGTCACGATGTTGACCAGCGACCCGAAGATGTTGGCGGAGCTGAGGAAGTTCGGCGCCGCCAGGCCCACCAGGCCGAACACGTCCTGCGCCGGGCCGAACCGGGGGCTGTACAGGAAGCCCCACATGAGGGCCCCGATGACCGCCGGGATCGCGTACGGCACGAAGATCAGCAGGCGCGTGGCCCGGCTGAGCCGCGTGGCGAGGGTGTCGAGCAGGAGCGCCGCCACGAGCGCGACCACGATCTGCACCGGCACCATGACCAGCACGAACCGGAGCACCCGCCACAGGCCCTCCAGGAACACCGGGTCCGTGAATGCCTTGACGTAGTTGTCGGCGCCCACGAACACG
Source organism: Promicromonospora sp. NPDC060204 (assembly GCF_042728455.1). Classification (NCBI taxonomy): domain Bacteria; kingdom Bacillati; phylum Actinomycetota; class Actinomycetes; order Micrococcales; family Promicromonosporaceae; genus Promicromonospora; species Promicromonospora sp. NPDC060204. The sequence goes on along the minus strand of NZ_JBHWZO010000011.1, from coordinate 38,869 downwards.
CTGCGCCCGGCCGTGGCGATGCCCTTGTTGTGCAGGCTCATCCACAGCGCGTAGCCCAGCGGCAGCACGAGGAACACGGCGAACACCGCGGCGAACGGCGCCACGTAGACGTATCCCCAGCGCTGCCGCCGGCTGGCGATCTTGCTGGTGGGGCGGGTCGCGGACGGCGCGACAGCGCTCTTGCTCGCGCTCATTCCCGAGCTCATTCGGAGACCGTGAAGCCCTGCTCGGTGGCGTACTGGACCAGCCCGTCCTGGACGGTGCCCAGGGCGGTGGCGGCGTCCGTGCCGTTCTGCACCATGTCGTACAGGGCCTGGGTCTGCTGGTCGTAGGCGTAGACCTGGAACGGGCTGAACGAGAAGCCCTGGTACCCGTTGGCGGCGTCCAGGAACACCTCCTCGTTGATCTTCTGCCCGCCGAAGAACGGCGCCTCGAGACCCGTGAACCAGTCCGACTCGAGCATCGGCTTCCACTGCGGCCACAGGGCCGCCTCCTCGACGCCGAGCTTCCACGCCTCGTCGGTGTCGAACAGCTCCTTGGCCACGGTCGCGGCGGCCTCCGGCTGCTCGGACTGCGTGGTCACGGCGAAGGTCGAGCCGCCCCAGTTCACCTGCACCGGGTTCTCCGGGTCCCACTGCGGCAGCGGGGCCGCGCGCCACTCGGCGCCGGCGTCCGCCTCCGACAGGCCCTGCAGGTAGCCGGGGCCCCAGGCGGCCGCGAGGTAGACGGCGTAGGTGCCGTCCACGAGCGCCGCGTTGTAGTCGGTGGTGAAGGCGTCCTCGGTGGCCACCAGGTCGTCGTCGATCAGGCCCTTCCAGTAGCTCAGGACCTCCTCGGCCTCCGGGCTGTCGACGGTGATGCCCACCTCGGTCGGCTTCGCGGCGTCGTACTGGAACGGCTCCCAGCCGTTCTGGGCGAACAGCGCGTAGTTGAGCGCGTTGCCGTTGGTCGGGAAGTCGGTGATGTGCCCCTCGAAGCCGGCGTCGCGCAGGTCCTGGGCGGCGGTCGCGAACTCGTCCCACGTGGTCGGCACCTCGACGCCGTACTGCTCGAAGATGTCGGCGCGGTAGAGCATGCCCATGGGGCCGCCGTCCACGGGGATCGCGTAGACCGAGTCGCCGTTGGAGACGTCGGACCAGGAGCCGGGGGTGTAGTCGCCCTCCAGCTCGGCGGCGCCGTACTCGGACAGGTCCACGAGCGACTCGAGGATCGTGAAGGTGGGCAGCACCTCGGCCTCGAGCATGATCACGTCGGGCGCGCCGGTGCCGGCCTCGATGGCGGTCTGGAACTTGTTGTACTCGTCCGCGCCCTGGCCCGCGTTGGTCCAGCAGACCTGCAGGTCGGTGTGGGTCTCGTTGAAGTTGTCCACGACCGACTCGAACGACGGGTACCACGCCCACACGGTCACCTGGGCGGCGTCGGGCTGCTTGATCTCGTTGGTGCAGGTCGCCTCCTCGGCGCCCCCGCTACCCCCGGAGCAGGCCGTGAGGCCGATGGCGGATACGGCCACGGCGGCTGCGGCGGCCACGCCTCGGCGTCGGGCTGAAGTACGCATCCGAGTCCTCCTTGATTCGGTGCTCCGCGGTCGAGGGACCGCGTCGCTCCCGGCGTCGTCACCGGGTCACTTTTCAACGTTGTAGGAACGCCGGGCACCGTTCTACCGGCAACCATGCCGCCGTGGCAAGAGGTAGTGCGGTGATCGGTAGTTCGTCAGGCCCAGGTCATGTCGACGGCGACCTGCTCGGTGCCGCCCGGCTGGACGCCCACCACGTCGCCCTGCTCGCCCGTGGACTCCCGCCCCACGATCCGGGAGTCCGGCACCACCCTGCGGAAGGGCGCCGGATCGCCGGACGCGCCGATGCGCTCCAGCAGCAGCTCCACCGCGGTGTGCGCGATCTGGTCCCGGCCCGGGTCCACGGACGAGAGCGCGGGGACGGAGAACCTGGCGTCGTCGACGTCGTCGAACCCGATGAGCGCGACCTGCCCCGGCACGTCGATCCGGTGCGCGTGCAGGGCGTGCAGCGCGCCGAGCGCCAGGGCGTCGTTGAGGGCGAAGACGGCGTCGATCTCGACCCCGTCGTCGAGCATCCGGCTCATCGTCTCGGCGCCGGTCGAGCGGTGCCAGAGGCCCGCCTCGCCGACCAGCGCCGGGTCGAACGGCAGCCCGGCCTCCGCCAGCCCCTCGCGGTAGCCCTCGGTCCGCAGCGCGGCCGACCCGACCTGCTCCCCCTCGTGCGCCCCGATCACCGCGATCCGACGGCGGCCGAGCGACGCCAGGTGGAGCGTCGCCGCCTTGGCAGCGGCCACGTTGTTCATCGTCACGTGGTCGGCGGGCGCGCCGAACACGCGCTCGCCGAGGATCACCAGCGGAAAGTCCACCGAGAACAGGCCGATGTCATCGGGCCCGAGCGCCAGCGGCGAGAAGATCAGCCCGTCGGTCAGGTGGCGGCGCCGGCCCGAGAGCACCTCGGTCTCCCGCTCGCGGCTGGCGCTGGTCTGCTCGATGAGCACGGTCCAGCCGGCGGCGTCGGCGGCAGAGATGACGGCGTCGGCCAGCTCCGCGAAGTACGGGAGCGACAGCTCCGGGACCGCGAGCGTGATCAGCCCGGTCCGCCGCGTCCGCAGGTTCCGCGCGGACATGTTCACGCGGTAGCCGAGCTCCTCGATCGCGGCCTCGACCCGTTCCTTGGTGGCGGCGCGGATGTACGGGTAGCCGTTCACCACGTTCGACACGGTCTTGATGGAGACGCCCGCGCGCTGCGCCACGTCGTGCATCGTCACGGCCACGCTGCCTGCCTCCGCTCGTCCGGTTTTTCCACAGGGTAGAGGACGGGCATCGCTGCCGCGTCGTCCATCGGCTAGTGTGCAACGTTGTAGAACCGCCGACCGATCAGCGAGGAACAATGACGACCTCCCGCACCCGCGTCCTGCTGCACCCCGACTTCACCGTGGGCGCCGTCGACCGCCGCCTCTTCGGCTCCTTCGTGGAGCACTTGGGCCGCGCCGTGTACACGGGCATCCACGAGCCCGGCCATCCGACGTCGGACGAGCACGGCTTCCGCCGCGACGTCGCCGACCTGACCCGCGAGCTGGGCGTCACGACCGTCCGGTACCCGGGCGGCAACTTCGTGTCGAACTACCGGTGGGAGGACGCCGTCGGGCCCGTGGAGCAGCGCAAGCCGTTCCTCGACCTCGCCTGGCGGACCGTGGAGCCCAACCTCGTGGGCACCGACGAGTTCCTGCAGTGGGCCGAGCGCGAGGGCATCCAGCCGATGATGGCGGTCAACCTCGGCACGCGCGGCGTCGAGGAGGCCGTGGCGCTGCTGGAGTACTGCAACGGCGAGGCCGGCACCCGCTGGGCCGACCTGCGCATCGCCAACGGCCGCGAGAAGCCCTACGGCGTCAAGCTCTGGTGCCTCGGCAACGAGATGGACGGCCCGTGGCAGATCGGGCACAAGGACGCGCACGAGTACGGCAAGCTCGCCCGGAACGCGGGCGCCGCGATGAAGCTCGTCGACCCGTCGATCGAGCTGGTCGCGTGCGGCTCCTCCTCGATGCAGATGCCCACGTTCGGCGAGTGGGAGCGCACCGTCCTGGAGTACACGTACGACCTGGTGGACCACATCTCGATGCACGCCTACTACGAGGAGGTCGACGGCGACCGCGCCTCGTTCCTCGGCTCGGGCACCGCGATGGACCGGTTCATCGAGCGGGTCGTGTCCTCGGCCGACGCCGTGGGGGCACAGCGCCGCTCGGACAAGAAGATCACCGTCAGCTTCGACGAGTGGAACGTCTGGTACCTGACCACCCGGTTCCCCGGCGAGGAGAACCTGCCGATCCAGCGGGACGCCCCGCGCATCATCGAGGACGTCTACTCCGGCCTGGACGCCGTCGTGGTGGGCGACCTGCTGGTCACGCTGCTGAACCACGCCGACCGCGTGCCCGTGGCCTGCCTGGCCCAGCTCGTCAACGTGATCGCGCCGATCATGACCGAGCCGGCCGGCGAGGCGTGGCGGCAGCCCACGTTCCACCCGTTCGCGACGACGGCGCGGCTCGCGCAGGGCGAGGCGCTCGACCTGCGCGTGACCACGCCCTCGATCACGACCAAGGCCCACGGCGACGTGCCGTCGGTGACGGCCGCGGCCACGCTGTCGGACGGCGCGGTGGCGCTGTTCCTGACCAACCGCTCCCCCGAGCCGGTCGAGGTCGAGCTGGCACACCCGGGCGCGGCGCTGGGGATCACCGAGGGCTGGTCGATGACGGCCGACCACGAGCCCGCCGTCGTCGGCCCGGAGCACGCGGCGAAGGTGGCCGAGAAGCACTGGGGCGCGTTCGACGTCGCCGGCCGCGTGGCGGGGGCCGGCACCACCGGGGCCGACACAGGCAGTACCACGATCACCCTGCCGCCGGAGTCGTGGACCGCCCTGTCGGGCACCCTCGCGTCGTCCTGAGCACGTGAGACGTGTCAGCCGTACAGGTCACCGGAATGACCTGTACGTCTGACGCGGCGGGAGCGCGGGCGGGCGACAGAGAGCCGGTCAGGACTCGCTGTCGAAGCCGAAGCCGCCGTCGGCCTCCGCCGCACGCCAGAAGTCGCGCAGCATCTCCTCCGGCGTGTGCAGGTTGTGCCGGCTCGCCACGGGCTCCTCGTCGCCCGAGATCGCCTTGACCTCGTCGTGGATGCGCTCCATCGAGGTGTCGAGCGACCAGGCGACGTCGGCGGCGAGCTTGAGCGAGTCGGTGAGGTGCCGCGGCACGTCGCCGTCGTACTTGTAGTAGATCTTGTGCTCCAGGCTCGCCCAGAAGTCCATGGCGATGGTCCGGAGCTGGATCTCGACAATGACCTTCTCGACCCGGTCGGACAGGTACACGGGGATCTGCACGATGAGGTGCAGCGACTTGTACCCCGTCGCCTTCGGGTGCTTGATGTAGTCGCGCTCCTCGAGCAGCGTCAGGTCCGTCTGCTGGAGCAGCATGTCGCGCACCAGGTAGATGTCGTTGACGAAGCTGCAGGTGATCCGCACCCCCGCGACGTCGAACATCTGCTCGCGCACGCCCTCCGGCGTCAGCGGGATGCCCTTGCGCCGGCACTTGGCGACGATCGACTCGAACGACTTGAGCCGCGACCCCACGTGCTCCACGGGGTTGTAGTTCTGCATGTGCCGGAACTCGTCCCGGAGGATCGAGATCTTGGTCATGACCTCGTCGATCCCGAACTTGTAGGTCAGCACCAGACGGCGGAGGTCGGCGACCAGCTGACGCAGCTCGGCAGGATCAGGCATGGGGCGTTCCCGGACGTCCTCGGGCAGCTTGCTCACGGGACCACCGTACGGGGTGACGGTGGTCCCGTGGGCATGAGCCGGCTAACGCTCCTGAAGACGCAGGAACGTGATCGAGTGGGCCGGGAAGTCGTACGTGAACTCCGACCCACCGCGGGAGCGGGTCACGTCGAGCCGCGTCCTGCTCTCGACGGGGACAACCCGTTCGGGCTGGGTCTTGGTGTTCCTGGCCGACGGCGCCCCGGTCATCTCCGTGACCTCGGCACGGGAGGCCAGCGCGGCCCCTGCCACCGAGACATCCGTGCGCGCGACCGACTCGTACGGGTTGACCACCTTGAGCACCAGGTCGCCGGTGCGCTCGTCGCGCGTGACCACCTGGTACAGCGACTCGGTGGTCGGCTCGGTGTACGTCATCTGCAGCTCGCCGTCGAGGTAGAGCTTGATGGTGCGGCCCGAGACGACGACCTTGACGTGGTAGTCCCGGCCCGTCTGCATCGAGTGCCCCTCCACGGCCGCGACCTCGTTCGCCGAGCTGTTGTCGGCCCGCTGCAGCGCCTGCCGGGTGTTGTTCCACCCGCCGAGGTTCCACCAGTAGAAGTCGTCCCGGCCGCCGGCCGCGAACCCGACGAGGAACGCCTCGCTGCCGCCCAGCTTCCGGGCGTCGAGCTCCAGCGTGTAGTTGTCCCAGTCCTTGGCGTACGCGTCCGTGATGATCGAGCGGGCGTCGGTGACGTTCCCGGCCGACTGCACGTACTCGCCGTCCGCCACGGCCCACGTCCCGGACTGGGGGTCCCAGCCGGACGCGTCGTCGAACGAGTCGGAGAAGAGCACCTCGCCCGACGCGTTGTCGGTGACCACGACGTCGTCGTAGGCCGCCCGGGTGTTCCACGTCGACAGGAAGACGCCACCCGAGATGTCCGCGGGCGTCTCCTCCGGGCCGTCGTGCGTGGACGGGACCACCTGGTCGCCCGTGTTCGTCATGAACATCTTCTGCGTCCAGTACGACGTCGAGCCCCACGACTCGTCGTTGTCGAACCACATCATGTCCGGGGACCACTGCACGTAGTCCTCGTTGGCGAACATCGGCGCATACGAGGCGAGCTCCACCAGGTCGGAGTTGCGCTCGATCCCGGTCATGTACGCGGCCTCGGACAGCGCGTTCGACCACGCGTTGCCCCGCGAGGCGTACTCACCGAGGAAGACGTGCGGGCCCTCGCGGTCGTAGGAGTCGTACCGCTCGGTGTTCGACAGGAACCACGACGGGTCGTTGTAGTAGTGCTCGTCGACCATCGCGACGCCCTGCTCGCGGTTGAAGTCCCACAGCTCCTCGAACCGGGCGCCGGTGTCGTCCGGGCCGGAGTTGGAGATCACGGTGACCTCCGGGTGGGCCGCCTCGACGGCGTCGCGGAACCGCGGGAAGTTGGCCTGGAACGTGTCGGTGTTCTCCTCGTTGCCCAGGCCGATGTACCTCAGGCCGAACGGCTTGGGGTGCCCCAGGGAGGCCCGCACGTTGCCCCACTTCGTCTTCACCGACCCGTTGGCGAACTCGATGAGGTCCACGGTGTCCTGCACCCAGCGGTCGATGCGGGCGTCGTCGGTCATCTCGGGGATGGTGCTGCCGCAGCCGTTGGCGCCCACCGAGAGCACGGGCAGCGGCGTCGCGCCCAGGTCCTCCGCGAACTCGAAGTACTCCAGGTAGCCCAGGCCGTAGGTCTGGTTGTAGCCCCAGAAGTTCCAGTTGGTGGGCCGCTCCTCGACCGGCCCGATGGTCTCCTTCCACTGGTAGGTCCGACGGCGGTCGGCGCCGTCCGACTCCAGGTACGTGTCGAAGGTGCCCACGTTCGTGACGCAGCCGCCGGGGAACCGCAGGAACGACGGCTCCAGGTCGGCGACCTTCTCCGCAAGGTCCTTGCGCAGGGCCGAGCGGCCGTTGACCGGGCCCACCCAGGTGTCGCGCGGGAACAGCGAGACCATGTCCAGGCGCAGCGTGCCGCGAGCGCCGCCGGTCACCACGAGCCGGGCGTCGTTCACGGTGCGGTTAGCGGTGAGGGTGGCGGTGTGCTTCTTCCAGCGGTCGGAGCCGTTGACGGCGACCGTGGTGGACGCGTACGTCGTCGAACCGTCGGGGGACTCCAGGCTGACCGTGAGGCGCTGCCCGCGCTCGGCCCGGGCGAACACCGAGAAGTCGTACTTCTTGCGCTTCTCGAGGGCGAAGCCCTCGTTGTAGCTCGCGTTGCGCACGCCGACGCCGGGACCGTCGGCCTGGATCGTCAGGTAGGCGCGGTTGCTGTCGTTGAGCCACTGGCCCCGCTCGGACCCCACGACGGCGGTGCCCGCAGAGCCTCGCTGCACCACGTCCCAGCCGGTCATCCCGGTGAAGCTCGCGTTGTCGGTCGCGGCGAACTCGAAGGACCGGTTACGGACCAGCTCGGCGTACAGGCCGCCGTCGGCGGCGTAGTTGATGTCCTCGTAGAAGACGCCGTAGAGGTCGTCGCTCATCTCGGTGCCCGCGGCGTCGGCGTCGACGTCGAGCGTGTGCTCCTGGACCGGGGTCTCGGCGGGCGGGTACGCGGCGAGCAGCCGCTCCCGCTCCTCGGCCGTGATCGGCAGGACCGTCCCGTGCCGCGGGCTGGCCGGCAGGATCGCGTCGAGGTTGGCCGTCCACTCGCCGCTGCTCAGGTCGTCGGTCTCGAAGAGCATGTAGCCCTGGCCGCCGTGGTAGCTGGGCTGGTCCTGGAGCAGGAACCAGCGGTCGTCGGTGAGCGACGGGAACAGCGTGGGGCCCTCGCCCCCGGTGAACGTGCCGCCCCACGGGTTGGGCTGGCCGAACCCGACGCGCTCCTTGATCAGGTCCCAGCCGTCACCCTCGGTCACGCCCTGGGTGCGGCGCAGATCGGTGGACGACTCCTGCCGCATCCCCATGTACGACTCGTCCTTGGTGAGGCGGTAGTAGACGCCGTCCTCCTGCGCGACCGTGGAGTCGATCATGCCGAGGCCGTCACCCTGCGGCTCGTCGATCCAGGGCTGCGGCTCCGAGAACGTCTCGAAGTCGGTGGTGGTCGCGTACAGCATGCGCTGGTAGGAGTCGCGGATGTCGCGCTCCGCGGGCGGCACGTCGGCCGGGTACAGGGCGGAGGCCCAGTAGACGACGAACTCCCCCGCCGCCTCGTCCCAGTACGCCTCGGGTGCCCACAGGTTGCCCGCGTTCTCGGGGGCCAGCTCGATCTCGCGCTGCTCGCCCCAGCTCACCAGGTCGGTGGACTCCCAGACCATGATCGACCGGCTGCCGGTCTCCTGGGCGTCGCCGAAGTTGCCGCCGCCGTAGATCTGCAGGTCGGTGGCGAGCAGGTAGTAGGTGCCGTCGCCGCCGCGGATGAGGAACGGGTCGCGCAGGCCCTTCGTCCCGAGGTCGGAGGCGAGCACGGGCTCGCCGCCGTTCAGGGTGGTCCACTCCAGCGGGTCGGGCCCGTCCGAGACGGCGAACGAGATGGTCTCGCCGTCCGCGGTGGACTCGCCCGTGAAGTAGGGGAAGAAGTAGGCGGCGTGCTCGCCGTCGGCGGCCGGCGCGGGGGCGGCCGGCGCGAGGGCCGCCGGTCCGGCCGGGACGACGGCGGACGTCGTCGCCGCCGCGACCCCGGGGACGGCCAGCCCCAGGGTCAGTGCTGCCGCCACGAGGGCGGTACTGCGTCTCGTCGATCTCTTCATCGTTGTAATCCTTCTCGTCACGTCGTTGTGGCTGTGCGGATGGGACTGCGCCCCTGACTCGGCATGCCTGGCACGCCGAGTCAGGGGGTTGGTTACGTTCTGCGGAGGCTCAGGACGCGCTGGAGCAGCACGAAGATCAGCAGCAGCACGCCGATCACGATCTTGGTCCACCAGGAGCTGAGGGTGCCCTCGAAGGTGATGATCGTCTGGATCAGGCCGAGCACCAGCACGCCGAGCACGGAGCCGAGCACGAACCCGGTGCCGCCCGTGAGCAGCGTGCCGCCGATGACGACGGCGGCGATGGCGTCGAGCTCCATACCGACGCCGGTCAGCGAGTAGCCGGACCGGAACGCCATCGCGAACAGCAGGCCGCCGAGACCGGCGCAGGTGCCGCTCACCACGTAGGCGAGCACCTTGGTGCGGGCCACGGGCAGCCCCATGAGCAGCGCGGACTGCTCGCCGCCGCCGATCGCGTACACCGTGCGGCCGAACCGCGTGAAGTGCAGCACCAGGAACCCGAGGCCCACCACGATCAGCGCGATCAGCACGCTGGAGGTCATGCGCCACTGGCCGAAGATCTGCACCCAGGTGGACAGCTCGATGAACGCGGGGTTGTCGATCGCGATGGACTCCGGCGCGATGAGGAAGCACAGGCCGCGCGCGAGGAACATGCCCGCGAGGGTCGCGACGAACGGCTGCACCTGGAAGTAGTGGATCATCACGCCGTGCGCCAGGCCGATCACCGTCCCGGCGAGCACGGCGAGCGGGATCACCACGGCCACCGGCCAGCCGGCCTGGAGCAGGGCCGCGGTGATCACCGTGGACAGCGCCAGGACCGACCCGACCGACAGGTCGATGCCGCCCGTGAGGATCACGAACGTCATGCCCACCGCGAGCACGATGAGGTGCGCGTTGTTGATGAACAGGTTGGAGATCACGGCGGGCGTCAGGAAGTTCTCGTACCGGGTGCCGCCCACGATCAGCATGAGGGCGAGCACCACGAACGTGCCCAGCACCGGCAGGTAGCGCCGGTCCAGCCGGGTGGGGAGCCGCAGCCCGCGGCGGGCGCGCGGGGTACGGGCGGGGGCCGACGTCGTCATCAGGCCTTCACCTCCGTCGAGTCGGGGGTCGAGTCGGGGCGAGCGGCGGGCTGCGGCTCGGTCGGTGCCAGGACCTGGCGGCGGCGCGCGGCCGTGAGCCGCTCCCGCATCCGGGGCGACTGGAGCAGGGTCACCGCGATGACGACGAGCGCCATGAACAGCGGCGTGACCAGCGGCGAGATGCCGAGCACGGTGACGGTCCGCTCCAGGGTGGCGATGACCAGCGCGCCGACCAGGGTGCCGGACAGGTTGAACTTGCCGCCCGAGAGCGCCGTGCCGCCGATCACCACCGCGAGGATCGCGTCGAGCTCGATGAACAGGCCGGCGTTGTTGGCGTCGGCCGCCATGGTGTCGGCGCTGATCAGGAGGCCGGCCAGGCCCGCGAACAGGCCCGACGCCGTGTACACGGTCCAGGTCAGCGTCCGGGACCGCACGCCGGAGAGCCGGCTGGCGGCGGGGTTGATGCCCGTGGCCTCCAGCAGCATGCCGAGCGCGGTGCGCCGCACGACGAACGCGACCACGGCGAAGACGCCGAACGCGATGACGGCGGCCACGGGCAGGCCGAGCCAGAAGCCCGAGCCCAGCACCTTGAACGGCGCGCTGTTGACGGTGGTGATCATGCCGCCGGTGATCAGCATGGCCACACCGCGGCCCGCCGTCATGAGGATCAGCGTGGCGATGATCGGCTGGATGCCCAGCGCGGACACCAGGAACCCGTTCCACACGCCCAGCACCAGGCAGAGCGCCAGGGCCAGGCCGATGGCGGTGAGCACGGTGACCGGCGAGTCCGGGTCCGGCGACGACGCGATGTGCGACAGCGCGACCGCCCCGGAGACCGCGACCACCGCGCCGACCGACAGGTCGATGCCGCGCGTCGCGATGACCAGCGTCATGCCGAGGGCGACGAGCAGCAGGGGCGCCGTCGTCCGCAGGATGTCGATCGGGGCCCCGAAGAGGTGGCCGTCCCGGACGGTGACCGCCAGGAAGCTCGGCCGGGCGACCGTGTTGGCGACCAGCAGCGCGACGAGCGCGGCCACGGGCCAGAACAGGTGGTGGCGCAGGACGTCCCTCATGCTGCCCCACCTCCCGCGATGAGGTCGACCACCTGGTCCATCGTGGCTCCGTTCCCGTCGATCTCCGCCACCTTGCGGCGGTCGCGCAGCACCGCGATGCGGTGCGAGATGCGCAGCACCTCCTCGAGCTCTGCCGAGATGAAGACGACGGACATGCCGTCGGCGGCCAGCTCGGCCACCAGCTTCTGGATCTCCGCCTTGGCGCCGACGTCGATGCCGCGCGTCGGCTCGTCCAGCACCAGCAGCTTCGGCGCGGTCGCGAGCCACCGCGCGAGCAGCACCTTCTGCTGGTTGCCGCCGGACAGGTTGCGCAGCAGCGCCTCCGGGTTGGCGGGCCGGATGCCGAGCTGCTTGATGTACTTCGCGACCAGCTCGTCCACCTGCTTGCGGGGCAGCGGCCGCATCCAGCCGCGCTCCGCCTGGAGCGCGAGCACGATGTTCTCGCGCACGGTCAGGCCGTCCACGACGCCCTCGCCCTTGCGGTCCTCGGACGTGTACGCGATGCGGTGGCGCATCGCCGCGCGCGGGTTCCGCAGGCGCGTCGGCCGCCCGGACACGCGGGCCTGTCCGACGTCGGCCCGGTCGGCGCCCGTGAGCAGGCGCGCCAGCTCCGTGCGGCCCGAGCCGAGCAGCCCGGCGAGGCCGACCACCTCCCCCTCGTAGAGGTCGAGGTCGAACGGCTGCACCGAACCCTTGCGGCCCAGGCCGACCACCTGCAGCAGCGGGGTCGTGTCGGCGGGGCGCTCGGCCTGCTCCAGCACCTCCTCCGCGGCCTCCAGGACGTCCATGGACCGGCCGATCATGTGCTGCACCAGCTCGGCGGCGGGCAGGTCGGCGGTCACGTACTCCCCCACGAGGGCGCCGTTGCGCAGCACCGTCATCCGGTCGGAGACCTCGTAGACCTGGTCCAGGAAGTGGCTGACGAACAGGATCGCGACGCCGTCGGCCCGCAGCGCGCGCATGACGGTGAACAGGTGCTCGACCTCGTCCGTGTCCAGGCTGGAGGTGGGCTCGTCGAGGATCAGCACCTTGCAGTCGCCCACCGTGGCCCGGCAGATCGCGACGAGCTGCTGCACCGCCAGCGAGTGCGACCCCAGGGACGACGCCGGGTCGATGTCCAGGCCCATCCGCTCCAGGTGCGTCGCCGCCTGCCGGCGGATCGCCCGCCAGTTCAGGCCGCCCAGCACGCGCGGCTCCGCGCCGAGCATGATGTTCTCCGCGACCGTGAGGTTCTCGCAGAGGTTGACCTCCTGGTACACGGTGCTGACGCCGTGCGCCCGGGCGTCGGCGGGGCCGCTGAACCTGCGCTCGACGCCGTCGACGCGGATGGTCCCCGCCGTCGGCGAGTGGATGCCCGTCAGGGCCTTGATGAGGGTGGACTTGCCCGCGCCGTTCTCGCCCATGAGGGCGTGGATCTCACCGGGGCGCAGGCTGAAGTCGACGCCGTCGAGGGCCTTGACCGGCGGGAACTCGACGCTGATGCCGGTCATCTCGACGACGGGTGGTGTGGTCTGCTGGGTCATCCTCGACCTTCTGTCTGGCGTGCTGCGACACCCTGGCTACGTGCTCCGTCGCCGAGGCGGGGCGCCCGGCGCGCGGGCGCCCCACCTCGGCCGGGGCCGGTCAGTACTCGCGGGTGGGCAGCGCTTCCTTCGCCGCCTCCTGATCGAACGCCTCGTCCTTGACGACGATGCGCTTCTCGACCTCCTCGCCGGCGAGGACCTTCTTGGCGATGTCCGCCAGGTCCGGGCCGAGCAGCGGGTTGCACTCGACGATGTAGTTGATCTTGCCGTCGGCGAGCGCCTGCATGCCGTCCTTGACGGCGTCGATCGTGATGATCTTGATGTCCTCGCCCGGCGTCAGGCCGGCGGCCTCGATCGCCTCGATCGCGCCGAGGCCCATGTCGTCGTTGTGCGCGAACACGAGGTCGATGTCGTCGTGGGCGTTGAGGAAGCCCTCCATGACGGTCTTGCCCTCGGCGCGCGTGAAGTTGCCGGTCTGGCTGTCGATGATCTCGATGTCGGAGCCCTCGATGGCGGACTCGAAGCCCTCCTTGCGGTCGATCGCCGGCGCGGCGCCGGTGGTGCCCTGGAGCTCGACCGCCTTGTAGCCCTCGCCGTCGTACTGCTCGACGGCCCACTGGCCGGCCGTCTCGCCCTCGAGCACGAAGTCCGAGCCGATGAACGACTCGTAGAGGGTCTCGTCGCTGGAGTCGACGGCGCGGTCCGTGAGGATCACGGGGATGCCGGCCGTCTTGGCCTCCTGGAGCACGGCGTCCCAGCCGGTCTCGACCACCGGGGAGAACGCGATGACGTCCACACCCTGCGTGATGTAGGAGCGGATCGCCTGGATCTGGTTCTCCTGCTTCTGCTGCGCGTCGGAGAACTTCAGGTCGAAGCCGTTCTCCGCGGTGAGCGTGTCCTGGATCGACTTGGTGTTGGCGGCGCGCCACCCGGACTCCGCGCCGACCTGCGAGAAACCGAGCGTGATGACGCCGTCGTCGGCGGCGCCGGTCTCACCGCCACCGCCGGTCTGGGTGCCGGCGTCCGAGCTGCACGCACCGAGTGCGAACAGCGCGGCTGCCGACACTGCGGCCAGAACGGTACGGGTCAGGGTCGTGCGTGCCATGTCTCCTCCTTGAGATCCCGCACGGCATCGTGCGGGTGCTAGCGGCGTGGTGCCCGTTGGAATGTTAGCGCTCACAAATTCGGACCGAAAGTGGAGGACGTCACATTCCAGTAACGAGTCTGTCTCGTTTGCCCCAGTAAGGGAACGGAACAAGCCAACTGCCGCGATCCGGACATTGCTCGCACACCTCCGCCTTCCGGCGGTCCGGGAGGTCATCCCGGCGGCGGATCCCAGAGGCGGACGCGCCGTGTTCTGCTGGACCCGAAGGCGCGACGACGGGAGACAGCCATGGAGATCGGCCTCGCCGAGGAGTACCTGCTCCTCGCCCTCGACGACACCTCGGGCCGGCCGCTGATCGGCGCGCCGCAGCTGCAGTTCGCGCTGGCCGGGGCAGCCGTCGCGGAGCTGATGCTGCGGGGCGCGCTCGACGTCTCGGACGGCGTCGACGGTGGGCAGAAGGGCAGGTTCCGCGTGACCGGCCGGGCCACGCCGTCGGACCCGCTGCAGCGCGAGATCCTCGTGCTGCTGGACGGCCGCAAGCCCAAGGACGCGATCCGGAAGATCGGGCAGGGCAGCTTCGCCCGGACGCTGCGCGAGACGCTGCAGCAGGGGCTGGCCGCGCGGGGCGTGCTGCGCGAGGAGCAGGTCAAGGTGCTCGGGCTGTTCCCGAGCACCACGTGGAAGTCGCACGACCCGGCACCGGAGGCCGCCGTCCGCGAGCGGGTGCTGGCCGCCCTGACCGGGAGCGCGGACCTGGACGAGGCGACGGCGGCCCTCGTCTCGCTGTTGCGCGCGACGGACCTGATCCGCAGGCTCTTCCCCGACCAGGACCGGCGGGAGCTGAAGCGGCGGGCGAAGGAGATCGCCGACTCGGAGTGGGCGGGCGCGGCGGTGAAGCGGGCGATCGACGAGCTCAACGCGGTGATGATCGCGGTCATGGCGTCGACGACGGCCGCAACCACGGCAGGCACCACCTGACCCACCCACTTCGTTGAGTGCTGGCTATTTGTTGCTCAGACGGCTCGGGAGCAACAAATAGCCAGCACTCAACGAAGGGGTCAGAGGGACTGGGCCAGGCGGTAGTACGCCGCGTTGTGGCGCACCTGGTCGGCGAAGCCGCGGCGCGTCGTGTCCTCGTCGATGACCAGCAGCTCGGTGCGCGCGATGTTCGCGAACACCTCGAACGCCTCGATGCCCGCGGCGGTCGACATGACGGTGTGGTGCGCGCCGCCCGCCGTCAGCCACGACTCGGCGGAGATCTCGAACGACGGCCGGGGCGCCCACATGGCCCGGGCCACGGGCAGGTTCGGCAGGTCGCGCGGCGGCGTGACGACGTCGACCACGTTGGCCGTCAGGCGGAACCGGTCGCGCATGTCGGCGAGCGACACCACGACGGCGCCCTCGACGGCGTCCGCGGAGAACACCATGCGGACCGGGTCCTCCTTGCCGCCGATGCCGAGCGGGTGGACCTCGATGCGCGGCGTCGTGGTGGTCAGCGACGGGCAGACCTCCAGCATGTGCGCGCCGAGGATCAGCTCGGAGCCGGGGGTGAGGTCGTAGGTGTAGTCCTCCATGAGGGACGCGCCGCCCGGGAGGCCCTCCCCCATGACCTTGGCCGCGCGGACGAGCACGGCGGTCTTCCAGTCGCCCTCAGCGCCGAAGCCGTAGCCCTTCTCCATCAGGCGCTGGACCGCCAGGCCGGGGAGCTGGCGCAGGGCGCCGAGGTCCTCGAAGTTGGTGGTGAACGCCTTGGCGCCGGCCGCCTCCAGGAAGCCCTCCAGGGCGATCTCCTGGCGCGCGGCGTACCGCAGCGAGTCGTGCCGCTCGGCACCGGCGCGCAGCTCGGGGGCGACGTCGTACTTCGCCTCGTACTCCGCGACGACGGCGTCGATCGCGGACTCCTCGACGGCGTCCACCGCCGCGACCAGCTCGTTGACGCCCCACGTGTTCACCGAGACGCCGAACCGCAGCTCCGCCTCGGTCTTGTCGCCCTCGGTGACCGCGACGTTGCGCATGTTGTCGCCGAACCGGACCAGCTTGAGCTCGTGCGTCGCGGCCCAGGCGGCCGCGCCGCGCACCCAGGTGCCCACCCGGCGGGTGACGGCCGGGTTGGAGACGTGCCCCACCACCGTCGTCCGCGCCACGCCGAGCCGGGTCGCGATGTACGCGTACTCCCGGTCGCCGTGCGCGGCCTGGTTGAGGTTCATGAAGTCCATGTCGATCTCGTCCCAGGGGAGCTCGACGTTGGCCTGCGTGTGCAGGTGCAGCAGCGGCTTGCGCAGCGCGTCCAGGCCCGCGATCCACATCTTCGCGGGGCTGAAGGTGTGCATCCAGGTCACGACACCCAGCACCTGGTCGTCGCCGTTGGCGTCGAGCATGGCGCGGCGGATGGCGGCCGAGTCCTTCAGGACGGGCTTCCACACGACCTTGACCGGCACGTCGGACGACGCGTCGAGGGCGCGGGCGACCTCCTGGGACTGCTCCGCGACCTGGGCCAGGGTCTCCTCGCCGTAGAGGTCCTGGCTCCCCGTGAGGAACCAGACCTCACGGTCCGCGTAGGGCTTGGTGCTCATGCCTGTCCTTCCGTGGTGGTCGCGGCCTGCTGGCCGTAGACGTTCTGGTAGCGGTCGTAGAGGGCGTCGATGTGCTGCTGCTCGATCGGCACGGGCTCGCCGAGCTGGCGGGAGACGTGCACCGTGCGGGCGACCTCCTCGACCATCACTGCGGCCTTCACGGCGGCGCGCGCGTCCTTGCCGATGGTGAACGGGCCGTGGTTGCGCATGAGCACGGCGGGGCTGCGGTGACCGCTGAGGGTCTCGACGATGCCGCGGCCGATCGAGTCGTCGCCGATGATCGCGAACGGCCCCACGGGCACGGGCCCGCCGAACTCGTCGGCCATCATCGTCAGCACGCAGGGCACCTCCTCACCGCGGGCGGCCCAGGCCGTCGCGTAGGTCGAGTGCGTGTGCACCACGCCGCCCACCTCGCGCATGTGCGTGTACACGTAGGCGTGCGCCGCGGTGTCCGACGACGGCGCGCGGGTCCCGTCCACGAGGTTGCCGTCCAGGTCGCACACCACCATGTCGGCCGGCGTGAGGTCGTCGTAGGAGACGCCCGACGGCTTGATGACGAACAGGTCGGCGCTGCCGTCCGGCACCTCGGTGTTCGGCACCCGCTGCGACACGTTGCCCGCGGTCCAGACCACGAGGTCCCAGCGCGGCAGCTCCGCGTGCAGGTCCGAGACAACGCCGCGCACGCGCGCCACCTCCTCCTGGACGGCCGGCGAGTAGTCGGTCAGTGTCTTGCTCATCAGTCGCTCTCCTGCGTCGTGTCTCGGGTGCGGAGCGCGGCGACGGCGGCGCGCTCGACCGCCAGGCCGGCGCTGTAGCGCTCCAGGAAGGCGGCGTAGCCCGCCACGTCGTCGGCGTCCGGCTCGACGACGTCGAGCGCGGCGTCCGCGAACACCTCGGAACCCAGGTAGGTGCCCAGGTCCTGCGCCGGGGCGGCGGCGCCGGCCGCGGACGCCCGGTAGGCGGCCAGCACGGCGATGCCCCAGGCACCGCCCTCGCCGGCCGTGCGGCCCACGGCCACCGGCGCGCCGAGCGCGGCGGCCAGCAGGCGCTGGGCCACGCCCGCGGTCTTGAACATGCCGCCGTGCGCGAACATCGCGTCCAGCTCGACCCGCTCCTGGGCGAGCACGCGCATGCCGAGGCTCAGGGTGCCGAACGCGCTGTACACCTGCGTGCGGGCGAAGTTGGCCAGCGTGAGCCGGCTGTCCGGCGTGCGGGTGAACAGCGGGCGCCCGGCCTCCAGGCCCGTGATGGGCTCGCCGGACAGGTAGTTGTAGGCGAGCAGGCCGCCGCCATCGGCGTCGCCGTCCAGGGCGGACCGCAGGAACGCCTCGAAGACGGCGCCGGGCTCGGCCGGCTGCCCCAGGGCGGCCGCGAACTGGCCGAACACCTCGGCCCAGACGCCCAGCTCGCTCGCCCCGTTGTTGCAGTGCACCATCGCCACGAGGTCCCCGGCGGGGGTGGTGACGAGGTCCAGCTCGTCGTGCACCCGCTCCAGCGGCTGCTCCAGGACGACCATCGCGAAGATGCTGGTCCCGGCGCTCACGTTGCCGGTGCGCGGCGCCACCGAGTTGGTCGCCACCATGCCGGTCCCGGCATCGCCCTCGGGCGGGCACAGCGGGATGCCCGGGCGGAGCGTGCCGCTCGGGTCGAGGAGGGCGGCGCCCTCCTCGGTCAGGACGCCGGCGTCCGCGCCCGCGGGCAGGACGCCGGGGAGCAGGTCCGCGAGGCCCCGGCCGAACCCGTGGCCGGAGGCCGCCTCGTCGAACTGCGCCAGCATCCGCTGGTCGTAGCCCTTGGTCGCCGCGTCGATCGGGAACATGCCCGAGGCGTCGCCCACGCCGAGCACGTGCTGCCCGGTCAGCAGCCGGTGCACGTACCCGGCCAGCGTGGTGACGTGCCGCACTCGCGGCACGTGCGCCTCCTCGTCGAGGATCGCCTGGTACAGGTGCGCGACCGACCAGCGCAGCGGGATGTTGTGCCCGAACAGGCCGGTCAGCTCCGTGGCGGCGCGCTCGGTGGTGGTGTTGCGCCAGGTGCGGAACGGCACCAGCAGCTCGCCGGCGTCGTCGAACGCCAGGTAGCCGTGCATCATCGCCGAGACGCCGAGGGCGCCCACGGTGGTGGGCCGCACGCCGTACTGCCGCTCGACGTCGGCGAGCAGCGCGGCGACGGACTCCTGCAGGCCGGTCCGGACCGCCTCCAGCGAGTAGGTCCACACGCCGTCGACGAGCTGGTTCTCCCAGTCGTGGCTGCCGCTCGCGAGCGGCGCGTTGTCCGGTCCGACGAGGCACGCCTTGATCCGGGTGGAGCCGAGCTCGATGCCGAGAGCGGTCCGCCCCTGCTCGATCGCCTCCTGGTGGCCGGCGAGCTGCCCCGCTCCTTCGTCCTGCCGCTCCACCATCGTGGACCGCTCCGTCCTGCCCGCACCGTCGCGAGGCGTAGCTCGTGTCTCCGTCGTTCGGCCGCCCTGAGGGCAACCCGCTCACCGCCTCGGCGATGTTAGCGCTCACACGATACCTGCCTACAACGCTGTACCCAAGCCGGTCCCCCGCACGAGTCAGACCCCCAGGTCACCCGGGTGACCTGAGGGTCTGACACGTGCGGGGCGGCGCTCACCGCCCGGTACGGCCGGCTGAGCCGGAGGTGCAGCGCAGGGTAGGGGCCGAGGAACGAGGCACCTGCCCGGAGCGGAACCGCAGACTCAGCCGCACGACAAGCAACGAGTGCGGCGGCGTCAGCCGCCGTTCACCTCGAAGCCCTGCTCCGTGCCGTACGAGACGTTCTCCTCCTGCCAGGCGGCGAGGCCGTCCAGCAGCGACGACTTGTCGAGGTAGGCCTGGCCCACGGTGTCCGCGAAGATGCTGTTCGCGTATGACTGCCACGGCAGGTACTGCCAGCCCTCGTTGACGTCGGCCGCGCCCGCGGCGAGCACCTCGTTGATCTTCTGCCCGCCGAAGTACTCCGACTCGTAGCCCAGGAACTCCGGGGACTCCAGCTGCTTCACGGTGGCGGGGAAGCCGCCCGTCTCCATGAAGGCGTCGATCGACTCGTCGCTCGAGTTGAGCCACTTGAGGAAGCCGGCCGCGAGCAGCTTGTTCTCCGCCGCGCCCGGGATGGACTCGGCGCTGCCGCCGTTCTCGGCGTTGGTGGGGGTGCCGTCGTAGGTCGGCATCGGGGCGACGCGCCACTTGCCCTTGCCGTCCGGGACGCCGTCCTCCAGGATGCCGGGCATCCACGCGCCGAGCGCGACCGAGCCGATGGTGCCGTCGTTCAGGGCGGCGTACCACTCGTCGCTCCAGCCCGGGAGCTGGCACAGCAGCTCGTCGTCGATGAGCGGCTGGTACATGTCGGCCCACTTGGTGGTGCCATCGTCGGCCAGGTCGATGGTCACGGCACCGTTCTCGGTGTGGAACGGCTTGCCGCCGGCCTGCCAGATCATGCTGGTGGTGAAGCCGGCGTCGCCCGTGTCGTTGCCGATGCAGGTGTCGGGGTCGTTCTGCTTGATCTTCCGGGCGGCGTCGATGTACTCGTCCCAGGTGGTGGGCACCTCGACCCCGGCGTCGTCGAACACGTCCTGGTTGTAGAAGAACGCCATGGGGCCGGAGTCCTGCGGCAGGCCCCAGATGCCCTGCTGCGAGACCGCGCCCCAGGTGGACGGCGTGTACAGGTCCTCCAGGTCGGCAAACCCGAACGCGGTGAGGTCCACGAGCTGGCCGGGGAGCTGGAACTGCGGGATGGACTGGTACTCGATCTGGACGACGTCGGGCACGCCGGTCCCGGCGGCGATCGCGTTCTGCAGCTTGGTGTTGGCGTCGCCGGCGCCCACCGTGTCCACGAGGGTCACGTCGACGTTCGGGTACGCCTTCTCGAACGCCGCGACCTGCGTCTCGGCCTGCGGGGTCCAGGTCCAGTAGGACATGCTGCCGCCCTCCTGGAGCGCGGCCTCGATCTCGTCGGCGTTGGCACCCTCGGAGGCGCCGCCGCCACCGTTGTCGTCCCCGCCACCCGAGCAGGCGGTGAGCGAGGCTGCCATCAGAGCGGCCAGGGCGCCGAGCGCGACCCGGCGGTTACGGGTGATGGTCATGGTCTTCCTTCTTCCACATCGTTGTAGTTCAGGTCTTGCGACGTCGGCGGGGCCGACCTCGCCTATGCCTTGACGCTGCCCGCGCTCAGGCCGGACTGCCAGTAGCGCTGGAGCACCAGGAACACGACGACGATCGGCACGATCGTCAGGAACGATCCCGTGATCACCAAGTTGAACACCGGCTGGGCGCCGATGCCCGACGCATCCGCCAGCCACTGGTACAGGCCCAGCACCAGCGGGTACAGGTCCGGGTCGTTGAGCATGATCAGCGGCAGGAAGTAGTTGTTCCAGGTGGCGACGATCGCGAACAGCGCCACGGTGACGATGCCGGGCGCCAGGAGGCGCAGCGAGATGGTGAAGAACGTGCGCCACTCGCCCGAGCCGTCGACCCGGGCCGCCTCCAGGATCTCGGTGGGCACCGCCTCCGCCGAGAACACCCACATGAGGTAGAGCCCGAACGGCGAGACGAGCGACGGCAGGATCACCGCCCACATGGTGTTGGTCAGGCCCCACTGGCTGAACAGCAGGAACGTGGGCACCGCGAGCGCGGTGCCGGGCACGGCGATCGCCCCGAGGATGACGGCGAACACGGCGTTCCGGCCGCGGAACCGGTACTTGGCCAGGCCGTACCCGGCGGCGGTCGCGAGGATCGTGGCACCGCCGGCGCCCACCACCACGTAGACCAGCGTGTTGCCGAACCACTTGAGGAAGACGCCGTCGTCGTGCGTGAGCACCGCCTGCACGTTGTCGACGAACGCGAAGTCGCCCGAGAACCACAGGCCGAACGAGCTGAGCAGCTCGGGCTGGGTCTTGGTGACGCTGAACAGCATCCAGGTCAGCGGCAGGATCGAGTAGATCAGCAGCGCGGCGAGCAGGACGGTCAGCGTGATCGACTTGCGTGGGCGGAGGTACGAGTAGCCGGCCATCAGATCTCCCTCCGGGTCCCACGGAGCTGCACCACGTAGGCGACGACGGCGGTGACCACGCCCATCACGATCGCGACGGTGGCGGCGTAGCTCACCTGGTTGCCCACGAAGCTCAGGTTGTAGGCGTAGATGTTCGGTGTGTAGTAGGTCGAGATCAGGGCGGGCTCGATCTGCTTGAGGATGGTGGGCTCGTTGAAGAGCTGGAAGCTGCCCAGGATCGAGAAGATCGTGGCGATCACCAGCGCCCCGCGGACGGCGGGGATCTTGATCGACCGCACGATGCGGAACTGGTTGGCGCCGTCGATGGCCGCCGCCTCGTAGATCTCCAGCGGCACCGTCCTGAGCGCCGCGTACAGGATCAGCATGTTGTAACCCACGAACTCCCAGGTCACGATGTTGCCGATCGCGGTGAGGATCCACTCCTTGGTGTACGGGTCGATGAGCGGGAAGCCCACCAGGTCGTTGACGCTCCCGGTGAGGCCGAGCCGGTCGTCGTACATGAAGCCCCACATGAGCACCGCGACGACGCCGGGCACCGCGTAGGGCAGGAACAGCGCCACGCGGAAGAAGCTCTTGCCGTGCAGGCGGCCGCTGTCGATCGCGAGCGCGGCGATCAGGGCGATCCCCAGCATGATGGGGACCTGCACCACGAGGAACAGGCTGACCCGCCCCACGCCGTCCCAGAGCTTGGGGTCGCCGAAGGCGGTCACGTAGTTGGCGAACCCCGCGAACGTCGTCCCGCCCATGAGCTGGTTGCGGAACAGGCTCAGGTACATCGAGTAGACCAGCGGGGTCACGATGAACAGCGCGAACACCACCAGGAAGGGCGTCACGAAACTCCAGCCGGCCGCGGAGACGCGGCGGCTCGGTGGGCGGCGACCGGGCACGGCCACACCCCTTTCCCCGGACGACGGCGTCCGGAATCACCTGGACGGCTATGTCCTGGAACGCGCCGGACGACGTTGCCCGGCGACGGGAATGTGAACGTAAACATCCTCGTGCGCGGTGACTCTGCCACTGCCTCGCGGACGTGTCAACGCTCTGTTCGGCAACGTTCTGAGAAAGGTATACGGGGTGTCCGGGGCCGGTCAGGGCGGGCCGCAGGTCGGGCGGACCGCCGGTCAGAGGGGCCGCCCGTCAGAGGGACTGCCCCTCAGAGGCGCGGGGCCGCCGCGCTCCTGCGGACCACCAGCTCGGGCGCGATCAGCTCGGCGGCGGGCCTGCCGCCGTCGACCGCCGCGAGGAGCAGAGCCACGCTCCGCCGGCCGAGGTCGACGAACGGCTGGCGCACGGTCGTCAGCGGCGGGATGAAGTGGCCGGAGCCGTCGACGTCGTCGAAGCCGACCACCGACACGTCGTCCGGCACCGAGACGCCGCACTCCCAGAAGGCGCGCAGCAGGCCGAGCGCGAGCTGGTCGTTGGCGGCGAAGACCGCCGTGGGGCCGGTGCCGGACCGGACGCGCTGGGCCAGGTCGAGGCCCACCATGTAGCCGCGGTCCGCGGTCCAGCCCGCGACGACGGGCTCGGGCACGGGCAGGCGGTGCTCGGTGAGGACGGCGCGCCAGGACTCCTCGCGCTCGACGGCGTCCAGCCAGTCCAGCGGGCCCGCGACGTGCAGGATCTGGCGGTGGCCCAGCTCGATCAGGTGCTCGACGGCGAGCCTGGCCCCGGCCCGCTGGTCCACGGACAGCGGGATGACCGGGACGTCGGGCTGGAGCTCGCGGGCGGCGATGAGGACCACGGGGACGGGCGCCTGGAACGACTCCACGGCGTCGGCCACGTCGCTGTGCGGCGCGATGACCACGATGCCCTCGACCGCCTGGTCCATGAAGTGTTCGAGAGCCTTGTGCAGGGTGGCGCCGTCGTACTGCCGCAGCGTCGCGACGCTGACGTACCAGCCCTGCTCCCGCGCCGCCTCCTCGACCGCGATCAGCGTGCTCGACGGGCCGAACAGCGGCGACCCGGTGGTCACCACGCCCACCGTGGCCGACCGGGCCGTGACCAGGGCGCGCGCCGCGCTGTTGCGGCGGTAGCCGAGCTCGGCGATCGCCTCCAGCACCCGCTCACGCGTCGCCGGGCGCACGCTCCGGTGGCCGTTGAGCACCCGCGACACGGTCTGGTGGGACACGCCGGCGAGCGCGGCGACGTCGGCCATGGCCGGCGGCCGCGTCGTCGCGGGTCGAGAGATGGTCACGGGAGGAATCATCCACCCAGCTCACGGGCGCGGTCACGCGCCGCGGTGGCGGCAGTCAGGAACGAGGCGCGCACGCCGCCGTCGTCCAGGGCCCGCAGGGCGGCCGCCGTGGTGCCGCCGGGCGAGGTGACCTTCTCGCGGAGGATGACGGGGTGCTCCCCGGTCTCGTCCATGAGACGGGACGCGCCGAGCAGCGTCTGGATCGCGAGGCGCCGCGCGACGTCGCGCGTGAGGCCGAGCAGCACGCCGGCCTCGGCGAGCGCGTCGGCCACGTAGAAGATGTACGCGGGGCCGGACCCGGAGATCGCCGAGACGGCGTCCAGGTCCTTCTCCGCGGCGCGGACCACCGCGCCCGTGCCGGCGAACAGGTGCTCGACGGCCTCGAGGTGGACCTCCGTGGCGGCGGCGCCCGGCGCGATCGCCGTGATGCCCGCGCCGATCGCGGCGGGCGTGTTCGGCACGGTACGCACCACGGCGACGCCGGCCGGCAGCCGCCGCTCGTAGAACGCCGAGGGGTGGCCGGCCGCGACCGTCACGATGACGGCGGCCGGGTCGATCGCGGACGCGATCTCGTCGAGCAGCGCGCCGACGTCCTTCGGCTTCACGCCGACGAGCACGATGCCCGCACCCTGGACCGCGGCGACGTTGTCGCTGGTGGTGGCCACCTGATAGGTCTCGCGCAGGTGCTGTGCCTTGGCCTCGGTACGCACGGTGGCGACGACGTCGGACGCGGCCCAGCCCGCCGACAACGCACCCGCGAGCACCGCCTCGCCCATGTTCCCGGCCCCGAGCACTGCAAGTCGCTGGTTCACCACACCATTGTCCCCCGGCGCGCGGGAACGAGGTGCCGCACCCGTCCGTGTGCGGACGGGTCCGGCCGAGACCCCGTCACAGGGGGAACGCCATGTAGAAGTCCTCCATGACGTCGGCCGGGCCGGTCGCCTGCAGCACCGCGGTCCCGTTCTGCCACACCACGACGGTCTTGCCGCCGTCGGCCGGCACGAACGCGTACTGCCCCACGACCTTCTTGCCGACCTTGACGTCGCCCGTCCGGTCGGCCTCGCCCGCGGCCGCGGTCCAGGCCGCGGCGCCGGTGGCCGCCTCGTCCTCCGTGGCCCACTGGCCGGCCATGACCGCGACCTCGACCGAGTCGCCGTCGGAGTACTCGGCGTTCCAGGCCTCCAGCGCGCCCTCGCCCTTGGGCTCCTTGGCCTCGGTGAGCGAGCCGAGCGCGAGCTGCAGCACCGCCGACGGCAGGGCCTTCTGGAACGCAGTCTCCTCGCCGCTGCGGTCCATCGCCTTGACCGTGGGCGTCGGCACCGGAGCCGTGACGGTCACCGTGGGCACCGGCTCCGGCGTCGCCGCGGAGCGCCAGAAGCCGGGCCACGCGAAGCCGGCCAGGAGGACCAGCACGAGCACGATGACGAGCACGCCCACGAACACGACGAGGCGACGGCGCCGGTACACGGCGGGCGACGCCTTCCTCGCGGCCACCGATGCGGTCGCACCGGTGCGTGGTGGGTTCACGCGCTGGTCGGTCATGTCTGGCTCCCCCGTGCTAGGTCCATCGGATACCTCACGATGGCTCATCCGAGACCTTATGTCGCGCCACTGACATCGGCAGGGAGGCACGCCCGGCGGGGCCGGGTGAGGGGCGGGTGGCTTCGGCGGAACCGCAGGCTCTGGGGCCGGGCGCTCAGCGGGGCCGCGCCGCCGCCTGGGTCAGCGGGAGCAGCACCGCGAACGCGGCCGCCGCGACCGCGCATGCCGCGAGGTGGCCGCCCGCGTACGCGACGAGCCCCGCGTCCCAGGGCAGGCCCGAGCCGAGGCGTCCCTCCGTGGCGGCGGCGGCCAGGACCGAAAGCACGGCGGCCGGGACCGCGGCAACACCGAGCGCGACCGCGACGAGCCGGGTCGGCCCGGCTGTGCGGCCGAGCGGGTCGTCCTCGGGCCGGTCCGCCCACCCGGCGGGCGTCGCGACGCACGCCAGCGCCGTCCACAGCACCACGACGAGGACCGCGGCGACGACGTCCGACGGGCGGTGCCAGCGGTCCGCGATCGTCGCGAGGCCCATGGCGCAGGTCACGGCGGCGCCCGCGACCGCCGTCGCGGGCCGCCAGCGGCGGGGCGCGACGAGCAGGAGCGCCGCCCAGGCCGCCGCGACCACGGTGACGTGGCCGCTGGGCAGGGTGTTGATGTCGCGGTTCCACTCCCCGACGAGGCCTGTCCGGTAGAACACGCCGTCCTTGATGACCTGCGTGGTCAGGTTCGAGCCGAGGATCACGGCGGCGGCCAGGGCGGTGGCGCCCCACCTGCGCCGGACCAGCCCGATGCCGCACACGGCGAGGAACCCGGTCACGAGCCACGGCGGCGAGCCGAGCAGCAGCACGGGCTCCACGGGGCGGTTGACCACGTCCTGGAAGAGGTCGGCCGTGACGAAGACCCGCTCCTCGACCCGCTGCCCGGGCCACGTGGTGACCATCGCCCACCAGACCAGCAGAGTCCCGAGCGCCGCGGCGAGCGCGACCGTGAGCCCGGCGAGGCGGGTCGTCGAACGGGGTGCGCCGCGCGTGGGGGCGGGAGGGGCGAGGTCTGCGCCGGTGCGCGACCCGGCGGGGCGCACCATGCGCCCGTCGGTGGCCGGCATGGTCGCAAACTACCTGGCGAGAGCGCTCGCCGCGGCCGCCCGATGGGGTACGGCACGGGTGATCTTCGGCCGGTGTCAGTGGTGGCACGTACGGTTCCCCTCGTGACCTCATCGACCTCCAAGAAGGCCCGGCCCGCGTACCGGTGCACCGAGTGCGGCTGGACCACCGTCAAGTGGGTCGGCCGCTGCGGGGAGTGCCAGGAGTGGGGCACCGTGACGGAGGACGGACCGGCAGCGACCGGGCCGCGCACCGCCGCCGTCTCCCCCGCCCGCGCGCCCGCCCGGCCCATCGCCGACATCGACGTGGAGTCGGCGCGCGCCAACCCGACGGGCGTCGGCGAGTTCGACCGGGTCCTCGGCGGCGGACTCGTGCCCGGGGCCGTGATCCTGCTCGCGGGCGAGCCGGGCGTGGGCAAGTCGACCCTGTTGCTCGCGGTCGCGAGCAACGTGGCCGACGGCGCGCTGGGCCCCGACGGGTTCGAGTCGCCCCGCACGGTGCTGTACGTGACCGGCGAGGAGTCGGCCGGGCAGGTGCGGCTGCGGGCCGAGCGGATCGGCGCGCTCTCGCGCACCCTGCTGCTGGCCGCGGAGACGGACCTGGGGACGGTGCTGGGGCACCTGGAGGCGAACCAGCCGGACATGCTGATCGTCGACTCGGTGCAGACCATCGCGTCCGCGCAGGTGGACGGGGCTCCGGGCGGCGTCTCGCAGGTGCGGGAGGTCGCCGCGGCGCTGATCGCCGTGGCCAAGGAGCGGCAGATCCCGACCATCCTCGTGGGGCACGTGACCAAGGACGGCTCCGTGGCCGGCCCCCGCACGCTGGAGCACCTGGTCGACGTGGTCTGCCAGTTCGAGGGCGACCGGCACTCGCGCCTGCGCATTATCCGCGCGGTGAAGAACCGGTACGGCCCCACGGACGAGGTGGGCTGCTTCGACCTGTCCGAGGACGGGATCGTGGGGCTGCCCGACCCGTCCGGGCTGTTCCTGTCGCACGCCGGCACGGGGGTGGCCGGGTCGTGCATCACGGTCACGCTGGAGGGACGCCGTCCGCTCGCCGTCGAGGTGCAGGGGCTCGTGGCGCCCAGCCCCCTGAACAACCCGCGCCGCGCGACCAGCGGCGTGGACTCCAGCCGGCTGGCGATGATCCTCGCCGTGCTCCAGCGGCACGGCGGGCTGCGGCTCGCCGACCAGGACGTCTACGCCTCGACGGTGGGCGGCGTCCGGATCAGCGAGCCGGCGTCCGACCTCGCGGCCGCCCTCGCGCTGGTGTCCGCGCGGACCGGGAAGCCGCTGCCCGGCGCCACCGTCGCCGTCGGGGAGGTGGGCCTGGCCGGGGACCTGCGCCCCGTCGCCGGGCTGGACCGCCGCCTGGGGGAGGCCGCCCGCCTGGGGTTCGCCCACGCCGTGGTGCCGCACGGGACCGGGGTCAAGGCACCCGAGGGGCTCCAGCTCGTCGAGGCGACGCACATCCGCGACGCGGTGGAGTGGGCGCAGGGCCTAGGCCGTCGAGGTGACAACACCATGGACGACAGATGACCGGTTCATGAAACCAACTGCTTGCCCCCGAGGGCACAGCGTAGGATTTCTTCGTGGCCACGACCTCCTCGCACACTGACGAGCTGCTCCGTGAGACCCTGGCCGCCGTCGCGCCCGGGACCGAACTTCGCGACGGACTCGAACGCATCCTGCGCGGCCGCACCGGCGCGCTCATCGTGCTCGGTCTCGACCCGGTCGTCGAGCAGATCTGCTCCGGCGGCTTCTCGCTCGACGTCGACTTCTCGGCCACCCGCCTGCGCGAGCTGTCCAAGATGGACGGCGCCGTCGTGCTCGACCGGCACGCCACGCGCATCCGCAAGGCCGCCGTGCAGCTGCTGCCCGACCCGACGATAGAGACCACCGAGTCCGGCACCCGGCACCGCACGGCCGAGCGCGTGGCCAAGCAGACCGGGTTCCCCGTCATCTCGGTGAGCCAGTCCATGCGGATCGTCGCCCTCTACGTGGGCGGCCAGCGGCACGTGCTGGAGGACTCGGACACGATCCTCGGCCGCGCCAACCAGGCGCTCGCGACGCTGGAGCGCTACCGCGCCCGCCTCGACGAGGTGTCGGGCACGCTGTCGGCGCTGGAGATCGAGGACCTGGTCACCGTGCGCGACGTGTGCTCCGTGGTGCAGCGCCTGGAGATGGTGGGGCGCATCTCCGACGAGATCGCCGGCTACGTGATCGAGCTCGGCGTGGACGGCCGCCTGCTGGCGCTCCAGCTCGACGAGCTCATCGGCGACGTCGGCTCCGACCGCGAGTTCGTGATCCGCGACTACGTCCTGAGCCGCAAGGACCGCACGCTCGCCGACGTGCAGGCGGAGCTCTCCGCGCTCACGTCGCAGGAGCTGCTCGACATGAGCCAGATCGGTCGCATCCTGGACCTGCCGGGCGGCGGGGACGCGCTCGACGCCGCCGTCGCGCCGCACGGCTACCGGCTCCTGTCGAAGGTGCCGCGTCTGCCGAGCGTCACCATCGAGCAGCTCGTGGGGCACTTCAGCAGCCTGCAGAAGCTCCTCGCCGCGAGCGTGGACGACCTCATGTCGGTCGACGGCGTGGGCGAGCAGCGCGCCCGGACGATCCGCGAGGGGCTGTCCCGGCTCGCCGAGTCGAGCATCCTCGAACGCTACGTCTGACCCACTCCCTCCCGCCCCGCGACGCCGAGTCAGCCGGTTGGTCCGACCACCCACCTGACTCACCCCCGGCCGACTCCCGAGTCAGCCGGTTGGTCCGACCACCCACCTGACTCACCCCCGGCCGACTCCCGAGTCAGCCGGTTGGTCCGACCACCCACCTGACTCGGCATCGACGTGGAGGCGAGTCAGCCGGACGGTCCGGGGATCAGGGGTTCGACGGCTCGGCCTTCTCGTCGGTGTCCGGCTCCGCGTCGGTGTCCGCTCCCTGCTTCCCACCCGCATCGGTGTCCGGCTTCCCGGAACCGCTCGGCGACGCGCCCCCGGACGGCTCGCCCGACGGTGATCCGGACGGTTCGCCCGACGACGACCCCGACGGCGACGGCGAACCGGACGGCTGCGGCACCGTGTACGTCAGCCGGACGACGTCGCTGGCCGCCCCCTCGACACCGGCGAGCGTGACCTGCGCCGTGTACTCGCCGGCCGTCGGCTTGGGCTGGTCGGCCGCGCAGCCCGGCGCCGAGCGCGCGTCGGACCAGCTCACGTTCGTGACGTCGACGTCGCCCGGCCCGAGGAGCAGCAGCCGCTCCTCGTCCTGGTCGGCGCAGTCCGCCGACGACCAGGCCCGCTCCGCCGTCTGCTCGCCCAGCTCGCCCTCGTACACGGTCACGGCGAGGCCGTGCCGGGGTGCCTCGACCAGGCACTGCACCTGACCGGTGTTCCGCACCGACACGGTGAACCTGACCGGCACCCCGGGCGTCACCGCCGTGCGGTCGGCCGCGAGCCCCACGTCGAGGTCCTCGGGCGTGCACGGCGCGGCCGCGGCGTTCGGGTCCACGGGCTCCGGCGGGCTCAGCTTCTCCGCCAGGATCGGCGGGTCCGGGTGCGGCCACGTCACCGCGACCCCGATCCCGCCCAGCGCCACCACGGCCAGCACCGCGATCAGCCGCCCCGGCCGGCGCGGGCGTCTGCCGGACGGGCGCTGCTCCACCGCGACCCGACCCAGGGACCACTCGGCCCGTTCCGGCGCACTGACCACCTGCTCGACCCCCAGAAGCTGTTGCGACACCTACGGCCTGACGTGCTCCGCCGGCCGCGGCACCAAAGTACGACTCCGCGCGCGGCCCGGGCGGCAGCCGCGCCGCCGAGTCGGTCACATGTCCGACTTCACGGCCCGGCCGGCGCACGCCGGGCCGCGCCGCCCGCGCCACGCCCGCGCCGCCCGCGCCACGCCCGCGGCCCACCGCCCGCCCGGCCACGCCAGGCCCGCCGCCCGCCGCCCGGCCGGCCGCGCCGGGCCGCACCAAGCCCGCCCGCCCACACACCACCACCCACCGGGTCGGCCGGACCACCATGCGTGCGGCAGGATGAGTCCCCGTGACGACAGCGGAGGCGACGCGACGTACCGGGGTGCGCTCCGGCGTCGTGCAGTGGTTCGACGGCGCCGCTCGCGACCTGCCCTGGCGGGCGCCGGACCGCACCGCGTGGGGCGTGCTGGTGAGCGAGGTCATGCTGCAGCAGACCCCCGTGGTCCGCGTCAAGCCCGCGTGGCACGCCTGGCTGGAGCAGTGGCCCACGCCCGCCGACCTGGCGCAGGCCCCGACCGCCGACGTGCTGCGCGCCTGGGGCCGCCTCGGCTACCCCCGCCGCGCGCTGCGCCTGCAGGAGTGCGCCCGGACGATCGTCGAGCGGCACGACGGCGTGGTGCCGCGCACCGAGCCCGAGCTGCTCGCCCTGCCCGGCGTCGGCGAGTACACGGCCGCCGCGGTGCTGGCGTTCGCCTACGGCAAGCGGTCCGTGGTGGTCGACACGAACGTGCGGCGGGTGCTGGCGCGGGCGGTCGGCGGGTCGGCGCTGCCCGCGCCGTCGTACACGGCCGCAGAACGGGCGCTGGCGACGTCGCTCGCCCCCGAGGGCGACGCCGACGCCGCGCGGTGGGCCGCCGCCTCGATGGAGCTGGGCGCGCTGGTCTGCACCGCGAAGGCGCCGAAGTGCGGTGCGTGCCCCGTCGCCGGGCTGTGCGCGTGGCGCCGTGCCGGCTCGCCCCCGGACGCGCACGCCGACAAGCGCCGCACCCAGGCCTGGGCGGGCACCGACCGGCAGGCGCGCGGCCGGGTGATGGCGGAGCTCCGGCACGCGTCGGAACCCGTGGACCGGGCCCTGCTCGCGGGCCTGTGGCACGACCCGGCCCAGCTCGACCGCGCGATCGCCGGCCTGGTCGAGGACGGCCTGGCCGAGCAGGACGACGTCGGCCGCCTGCACCTGCCCCGGTAGCGCTGGGTCAGAGCTCCAGCAGCATCCGCGAGTTGCCCAGCGTGTTGGGCTTCACGCGCGCCAGGTCGAGGAACTCGGCCACACCCTCGTCGTACGAGCGCAGCAGCTCGGTGTACACCTCGGGCGTCACGGGTGTGCCGTCGATCTCCCGGAACCCGTGCGCGGCGAAGAAGTCGACCTCGAACGTGAGGCAGAAGACCCGGCTCAGGCCCAGCGCGCGGGCCCGCTCGACCAGCGCCTCGAGCAGCGCGTGCCCCACCTTGCGGCCGCGCCAGTCGCGGTGCACGGCCAGCGTGCGCACCTCGGCGAGGTCGTCCCACATCACATGCAGCGCCCCGCAGCCGACGGCGGAGCCCGGCGTGGCGGGGTCGGCCGCCACCAGGAACTCCTGGACAGCCTCGAAGTACCCGACCATCTCGTACGGCCGGAGGATGCGCTCCTGGCTCAGCGGCTGGACGAGGTCGCGGATGGTGCGCACGTCGGCGGGAAGGGCGGGTCGGATCACGGGCACTGCCGGCGCCTCGGGTGTCGTCACGGCGACACACTACGGCGGGCGGGCGCAGCGGGTGACGTGCGGGTGACATCTGGACGGCACCGCACGCCCCGTACCTGGTGAAACGAATGGCAAACCGGAAAGTGAGCGAGAGAACATCCCAACACACCCTCGCCACAAGGGCAAAGGTCTTGCCAAGTCACGGAATGCGTGGTGAGTTTGGCGCATGGCCTCTACACGCCTGACCGCAGAAGCGAGGACCCAGGCACTGGCTGCGCTCGAAGCCAGTGTCAGCCCCGCCGCAGAGCTCGACGTGCTGGTGATCGGGGGCGGCGTCACCGGCGCCGGCATAGCCCTCGACGCGGTCACGCGGGGGTTGTCGACCGCGGTCGTCGAGGCACAGGACTGGGCGCAGGGCACGTCCAGCCGCAGCAGCAAGCTGGTCCACGGCGGCCTCCGCTATCTCCAGATGCTCGACTTCGCGCTGGTGCACGAGGCGCTCACGGAGCGCGACCTCCTGCTGCGGGACCTCGCACCGCACCTGGTGCGGCCGGTCCCGTTCCTGTATCCCCTGGAGCACCGGGTCTGGGAGCGCGCCTACGTGGGCGCCGGCATCGCACTGTACGACGTCCTCGCGACGCTGACCCCCGGCCGCCGGCCGATGCCGTTCCACCGGCACCTGAGCCGCCACCAGATGGAGGCCAAGTTCCCGGACCTGGCCCACGACGCCGCCGTCGGGGCCGTCCAGTACTGGGACGCGTCGGTCGACGACGCCCGCCTGGTCGCGACCCTGATCCGCACGGCAGCGAGCTACGGGGCGCACGCCGCCAGCCGGACCCAGCTGGTCAGCCTGACGCAGGGCGCGACCGGCGCCGTGAACGGCGCGGTGGTCGTGGACCTGGAGACGGGCAAGGAGATCACCGTCCGGGCACGGTCCGTGATCAACGCGACCGGCGTGTGGACCGAGGACACCGAGGCCCTGGCCGGCTCGGAGGGCGGGCTGCGCGTGCTCGCCAGCAAGGGCGTGCACCTGATCGTCCCGCGCGAGCGCATCCGGGGGCACGTCGGGCTGATCCTGCAGACGGAGAAGTCCGTGCTGTTCGTCATCCCGTGGTCCCGGTACTGGATCATCGGCACCACGGACACCCACTGGAGCCTCGACCCGACCCACCCCGTGGCCACGAGCACCGACATCGACTACGTGCTGGACCACGCGAACGCGGTGCTCGCACACCCCCTGACCAGGGAAGACGTCATCGGCACCTACGCGGGCCTGCGCCCGCTGCTGCAGCCGGGCACCAAGGCCGGCACGAGCAGCTCGAAGGTCAGCCGCGAGCACACCGTCGCGTCGCCGACGCCGGGCCTCACCGTCGTCGCGGGCGGCAAGCTCACGACGTACCGGATCATGGCCAAGGACGCCGTGGACTTCGCGATCGGGCAGCGCGCCGCCGCGCTGCCGTCGATCACGCACCAGATCCCGCTCACGGGCGCCGTCGGGCTGCGCGCCGTCCAGCGCCAGGCGCGCACCTGGGGCAAGCGGTTCGGCTGGTCGCCCCCGATGCTGGACCACCTGCTCCACCGGTACGGCGCCAACCTCGCCGAGATCGTGGAGCTGTGCGACGCCGACCCGTCGCTGGCCAAGCCGCTCGAGCACGCCTCCGCCTACCTGCGCGCCGAGGTGCACTACGCGGTGAGCCACGAGGGCGCCCTCCACCTGGAGGACGTGCTCGGTCACCGTACGCGGCTGGTCTACGAGGTGGCGGACAGCGGCACGGCGGCCGCCGACGAGATCGCCGCCGTCGTCGGCCCGCTGCTCGGCTGGGACGCGTCGGACACCGAGCGTGAGGTCAGCGCCTGGCGGGCGCGCATCGACGCGGAACGCCAGGCCGCGGAAGAGGCCGACGACGAGGGCGCCGAGCGGGCGCGCCTGACCACACCGGACGTGGCGGCCATGCAGCCGCTCCGAAACTAAGGAAAGACGAGGCCAACTACTACTCACAGCCGACGGGTCGCCCCTGAGGGACCGCCGGGACTACCTCCGTACGCCGACAGAGCTGTCGGCAGAAAGCGAGTCAGCGATGAACGCATTCACGGACATCATCGTGCCGGAGTTCCTGGGCACGATGATCCTGCTCCTCGGCGGTGCCGGTGTGGTGGCGAACGCCATCCTGCCCAAGAACAAGGGCTTCAACGGCGGCTGGCTGATGATCAACTTCGGGTGGGGCCTCGCGGTGTTCGCGGGTGTCTTCGTGTCGCTGAAGTCCGGCGCGCACATCAACCCGGCCGTCACCCTCGGCATCCTGGCCAGCGGGGCCGAGGAGTTCGCCCCGGGGGTCGCCGCCGACTTCGGCAACATGCTCATCTACTGGGTGGCGCAGCTCTGCGGCGCCTTCGTGGGCGCGATCCTCGCGTACCTGGCGTACAAGCAGCACTTCGACCAGGACGCCGACCCGGCCGTGAAGCTGGGCGTGTTCTCCACGGGCCCGGCGATCCGCTCGTACACGTGGAACTTCGTCACCGAGGTCATCGGCACGTTCATGCTGGTCTTCGTCATCCTGTCGTTCGCCAACTGGCCCGGGGACATGGGGCCGCTGGCCGCAGCGCTCCTGGTGCTCGGTATCGGTGCGAGCCTCGGTGGCCCGACGGGGTACGCGATCAACCCGGCACGTGACTTCGGCCCGCGGATCGCACACTTCATCCTGCCCATCCCGGGCAAGGGGTCGAGCGACTGGGCCTACTCGTGGGTCCCGGTGCTCGGACCGCTGGTCGGCGGCGCGCTCGGCGGCCTGCTCGCCGCGTCCCTCTGAGCCGAACCTCAGGCAGACCTCGACACAGACAAGGGAGTCAACTCCGATGGCTGACTACGTACTCGCGATCGACCAGGGCACCACGAGCACCCGGGCGATCGTGTTCAACCACGCCGGGACCATCGTGTCCAGCGGCCAGATCGAGCACGACCAGATCTTCCCCAAGGCCGGCTGGGTGGAGCACAAGCCGGACCAGATCTGGGACAACACCCGCCAGGTCGTCGGCCTCGCGCTGACCAAGGCGAACATCAACCACACCGACCTCGCCGCGGTAGGCATCACCAACCAGCGCGAGACCACGGTGGTGTGGGACAAGACGACCGGCAAGCCGGTCTACAACGCGATCGTCTGGCAGGACACGCGAACGCAGGCGATCGTCGACGAGCTCGCCGGCTCGGAGGGCGCGGACAAGTACAAGGCGATCGTCGGACTGCCGCTCGCCACCTACTTCTCCGGCCCCAAGGTGAAGTGGATCCTGGACAACGTGGAGGGTGCCCGCGAGGCGGCCGACCGCGGCGACCTGCTGTTCGGCAACACGGACGCGTGGGTCCTGTGGAACATGACGGGCGGGGTCGACGGCGGCGTGCACGTCACCGACGTCACGAACGCGTCCCGCACCATGCTCATGGACCTGGACACCCTGTCCTGGCGCGAGGACATCGCGGCGGACATGACCATCCCGCTCTCCATGCTCCCCGAGATCCGCTCCTCCTCCGAGGTGTACGGCACCGGACGCCCCCGCGGCATGGTGCCCGGCGTGCCCATCGCGGGCATCCTCGGCGACCAGCAGGCGGCGACGTTCGGCCAGGCGTGCTTCGAGGTCGGTACCGCGAAGAACACGTACGGCACCGGCAACTTCATGCTGCTCAACACGGGCACGGAGAAGGTGCCGTCCGAGAACGGCCTGCTCACCACGGTCTGCTACAAGATCGGCGACAGCGCACCGATCTACGCGCTGGAGGGCTCCATCGCCGTCACGGGCTCGCTGGTCCAGTGGCTCCGCGACAACCTGGGCCTGTTCACCGACGCACCCGACGTCGAGTGGTACGCCCGCAAGGTCGAGGACAACGGGGGCGCGTACTTCGTGCCCGCCTTCTCCGGCCTGTTCGCCCCGTACTGGCGGCCCGACGCGCGTGGTGCACTGGTGGGCCTGACCCGGTACGTCAACCGGAACCACATCGCGCGGGCCGCCCTGGAGGCCACGGCCTACCAGACCCGCGAGGTCATGGACGCCATGAAGGCGGACTCCGGCGTGGAGCTCACCGAGCTCAAGGTCGACGGGGGCATGGTCGCCAACGAGCTGCTCATGCAGTTCCAGGCCGACCAGCTCGGCGTCGACGTCGTGCGCCCCGTCGTCGCGGAGACCACCGCGCTCGGCGCCGCGTACGCGGCGGGCATCGCCGTCGGCTTCTGGAAGGGCGAGTCGGACGTGACCGCGAACTGGGCCGAGGACCGGCGCTGGACGCCGGACATGGACGACAAGGAGCGCGACCGGCTGTACCGGAGCTGGAAGAAGGCCGTGACGAAGACCTTCGACTGGGTCGACGCCGACATCGGCTGACCGCACCACCACGTGTCAGACGCTCAGGTCACTCCGGTGACCTGGGCGTCTGACACGTTTTGGGGCGACGGCGTCAGGGAGCCAGGAACCGGCGCGCCGTCTCCACGAGCGTCGCCTTCTCGCCCTGCGCCGTGAACCCCTCGTCGACCGCGACGCGCCCCAGGAAGCCATCGGTCAGGAGGTACAGCCACGAGGTGATCCGGTCCGGGGTCAGGTCGGTCCGGATCTCGCCGGCCCGCTGGGCCCGCTCGACCCAGGGCCGGATCAGGTCGTGCTGGGCCCGCGTGTCCTCGTCGAGCCGGGCCGCGACGTCGGGCAGGTGCATGACGCCGCCCACCGCGCGCACGAACCCGGGCATCCGGGGTTCCGCGGCGTCGTCGGCGCCCTGCCGGACGATGTCGAGGACGACGCCCAGGGCGTCCGTCCGGCCCGCGTACCGCTCCTGGGCGTCGCGCGCCTCCTGGGTGCCGAGCGTCAGGATCGCGAGCAGGACGTCCAGCTTGGTCGGGAAGTAGTGGAAGAAGGTGCCCGACCCGATGCCGGCCTGCCGGCAGATCGCCGCGGTGGTGGTGCCGTCGTAGCCGCGCTCCGCGAAGACCGTGAGCGCGGCGTCGATGATCACCAGCCGGCGCGCCTCGTGCCGTTCGGGGTCAACGGTCCGTGCCACGCGCGTCCTCGGTCGCGGCCGTGCGGCGCACCTGGATCCGGTCGTCCCGGACGCGCGCCACCAGGCCGAGCGCGGCCAGGTCCTCGTCCGCCTGGCGGCGGGCCGCGGCGTCCTTGCGCTCCTCCAGCCGACGGCGGAGCACCTCGTGCTCGGCGGGCGTGAAGCCCGGCCGACCGTCCACCCAGCGCTCGAACTGCTGCTCGTGCGGGTCGGCGTCGTGCCAGGGCCAGCCGTGCCGGGACAGCGCCTCGCGCACCTTCTCGGCCGAGAGGGTGTCGGTGTCGAGGCGGGCACGCAGGCCGCCGTCGGGCCGCAGGAGCACCAGGTCCTCCTTGTCCCGGAACGCCGCGCCGACGTCGGACCGCTCGACCCACACCTCGCGCTCCTCCTGCCGGTGCTCGACGTGGTCGTCGGCGACGGTGAGCACCGGCGCCTCCCCGACCGTCATGAAGGCGATGAAGCCGCCACCCAGCAGGCCGAGCCCGCCCAGGATGCCGAGCGTCCAGGGCAGGGACAGCGACTCGATCAGCGTGAGCAGCCGAGGGACGGGCAGCGGCGTCGCGTCGATCAGGCCGGCGATCCCGCCCGCCAGCGGCGCGGCGAACCAGCCGAGCACGAGGCCGAGCACGAGCACGGCCAGGCCGAGCACGGCGGGGAGCGCGGGCGGCTGGCGTACCTCGGTGGTCGTCATGAACCAATTATTAGAGCAGCCACTCCACTAATGCAACGAATATCGCGGACGCGGCGCTGCGACGGTGGAGCGTGCGGTCG
Organism: Promicromonospora sp. NPDC060204; assembly: GCF_042728455.1. Classification (NCBI taxonomy): domain Bacteria; kingdom Bacillati; phylum Actinomycetota; class Actinomycetes; order Micrococcales; family Promicromonosporaceae; genus Promicromonospora; species Promicromonospora sp. NPDC060204. The sequence goes on along the minus strand of NZ_JBHWZO010000011.1, from coordinate 1,418 downwards.
TAGGCTCGGCCCGTGCCCATCAGCTACACGCTTCCCGGCGTCCATGTCACCGACCACTCGGTCGACGTCCCGCTCGACTGGTCCCAGCCCGACGGGTCCCCCACGATCTCCGTGTTCGCGCGCGAGCTCGTCGACCCCACCCGCCGCACCGAGGACCTGCCGCTCCTCGTGTTCCTCCAGGGCGGCCCCGGCGGCAAGGGCCCCCGCCCCACCGGCCCGGACGGCTGGGTGGGCACGGCGCTGAAGCGGTTCCGCGTGGTGCTCCTCGACCAGCGCGGCACCGGGCGGTCCAGCGCCGTCCGGGCGGAGGCCCTGAACGCCCTCGGCACGCCCGCGGAGCAGGCGGAGTACCTGACCCACTTCCGCGCCGACAACATCGTGCGCGACGCCGAGCACGTCCGGAAGACGCTCTTCGACGGACGGCGCTGGACCTCGCTGGGCCAGTCGTACGGGGGCTTCATCACCATGACGTACCTGTCGTTCGCGCCCGAGGGCCTCAACGCGAGCCTCGTGACCGGCGGCCTGCCGGGCCTGACGGCGTCGGCCCGGGAGGTCTACGAGCGCACCCAGCCGCGCGTGGTGGCCAAGAACGAGCGGTTCCGCGCGCGCTACCCGCACGTCACCAAGGCCCTCGGCCGGATCGCCGACCGCCTCGCGGCCGGCGGCGTGACGGAGCCCGGCGGCGACCCGCTCACCGTGCGGCGGTTCCAGACGCTCGGCATGGACTTCGGCATGCAGCCCGGGTTCGAGCGCGTGCACTGGATCATCGACGAGGCGTTCGACTCCCCGCACGGTGGCCCGCTCAGCGACACGTTCCGGGCGACGGTCGCGGCCGAGACGTCGTTCGCGACCAACCCGCTGTACGCCCTGCTCCACGAGTCGATCTACGCCCAGTCCCACACGGGCCCCACCGCGTGGGCGGCCCAGTCCGTGCGCGACGCCGACCCGGCGTTCGGGGAGGACGCCAGGCCGCTGCTGCTGACCGGCGAGATGATCTACCCCTGGATGTTCTCCGAGATCAGCGCCCTGCGGCCGTTCGAGGCCGCCGCCGACGCCCTCGCCCACCGGCAGGACTGGGGCGACCTGTACGACCTGCACCGGCTCGCGGACAACGACATCCCGGTCGAGGCCGCGGTGTACTTCGACGACATGTTCGTGGACTCGTCCCTGTCGCTGGAGACCGCGGCGCACGTGGGCAACGTCGAGCCGTGGGTCACCAACGAGTTCGAGCACGACGGGCTGCGGCTCGGCGACGTCCTGCCGAAGCTGCTGGACCGCCTGGACGCCCGGGGCGGCCCGCTGACGTCGCCGGAGTAGGCCGTAGCGCCGTCTGGCACTGCCTCCTCCCCTTTGAGGCCCGGGTGTCTTCGCTTTGGGCGGCTCGACGGCCTTGATGTTGCCGTCGAGCTGACTGAAGC